>JBGPRV010000011.1:0-19067 GCA_041489785.1 Dehalococcoidia bacterium
AGGCGCCACTTTCTCTTCTTATTCTGAGGCTCGTGAATATCTTCGAAAACAGCATCCACCTGTCGTCATCAAGGCCGACGGGCTAGCCGCTGGCAAAGGTGTGATTATTGCTGGTTCTTGGGCAGAAGCTCACAAAGCCCTCGGCGACATCATGGAAGCCAAGATTTTCGGCTCTGCTGGGGACAGGGTGGTAATTGATGAATATCTTAGCGGTCGAGAAGTCAGCCTCATAGCCTTTACCGATGGTAAAGCAGTCTCACCTATGGTGCCGGCTTGCGACTATAAGAAAATCGGGGATAATGACCAGGGTCCCAACACTGGAGGTATGGGAAGTTACAGCCCACCAGGGTTTTTCTCCGCTGGGATGACAAAAAAGGTAACCAGGGATATTTTATTGCCGACTGTGAAGGCAATGGCCAAAGAAGGCCTGCCTTATAAGGGAGTGCTCTATGCGGGGTTAATGATTGTCGATGGAGAGCCTGTGGTGCTGGAATTTAATGCCCGCTTTGGTGACCCGGAGACTCAGGTCATCTTGCCTCTTCTCAAAACCGACCTGGTGGATATACTTATGGCAGTAGTCCAGGGCAACCTCGACCGGGTGAAAATAGAGTGGAGTCCCGAGTCTTGCGTTGGAGTAGTTGCGGCTTCGGGTGGCTATCCTGGCAGCTATAAAACCGGCTTTCCCATACAAGGGATAGATAGTGTGGATAAGGATGTACTAGTTTTCCACGCTGGAACTAAGTTGGGCAATGATGGCATAATTTATACCGACGGCGGGCGAGTGCTCACCGTAGTAGGTGTGGGTCAGGACATGGCTGAAGCTCGAGAAAAGGTTTACCGCAACATTCCTAATATTTACTTTGAAGGTTGTCATTATCGCAAAGACATTGCTTTGAGGGAGATAGATAAGATAGAATCTAGCCCTAAAAGCAAATCAAAAGGCAAAAGTAAAAGTGCAAAGTGACATGTCAAAATTTAAAAATCAGTTTAGTAAAGCCTTTTTGCATTTTGAATTGTAATTTTGATTTTTCATCTTTGATTTTTGATATTTGTGAAGGATTTATTTAGCAATGGCATTAGTGGGCGTAGTCATAGGCAGCAAGACGGATACTGAACTGATACAGCCGGCACTGGACATGCTAAAGCAATTGGGCATTGATTATGAACTTTCTATTATCTCAGCCCATAGAAAACCCGAAAAAGTAAGGGAGTATGGCCTGGAGGCAGAGAAAAGGGGGCTCAAAGTTATCATCGCCGCTGCTGGTTATGCCGCTCACCTCCCCGGTGTCTTGGCTAGCTGGACAACTTTGCCTGTGATTGGGGTACCCTTACCCACAAGTGAGCTTAAGGGCGTGGATGCTTTGCTTTCTATAAGCCAGATGCCTGGGGGAGTGCCGGTAGCTTGTGTGGGTATCGGGGCAAGCGGAGCTAAGAATGCTGCCTTGCTCGCCGCTCAGATTCTAGGCATCGAGCATAAAGAGATAAAAGAAGCCTATCGTAAATATAAGCAGGAATTGGCAAAGGGATAATATGATTGAACGTTATTCCAGAACTCAGATGAAGAAAATCTGGTCTGAGAAAAACAAGTTTGACCAGTGGCTTAAGGTAGAAATAGCTGTTTGTGAAGCTTGGGCTGAGCTGGGTGAAATTCCTCAAAAAGATATAGTCAAAATAAGAAAAGCCAGCTACAACTTGAATCGTATCGCCAACTTTCTGAAGGTGACCCACCACGACATGACGGCTTTTCTTAACTCGGTGGTTGAAAGCCTGGGCACAGAGTCACGCTTTGTCCATCTTGGTCTCACCTCTTCGGATGTTATGGATACCGCCCTTGGCTTGCAATTGACCCAGGCGGCAGATATCTTGGCAAAAGATATAGCCGAGCTTATATCCGTACTGGAGAGTAAAGCTATAGAGTACAAATACACCATTATGATGGGGCGGACCCATGGGGTTCATGCTGAGCCGACTACCTTTGGCTTGAAGATGGCCTTGTGGGCTCAAGAAATGAAGCGTAATGCTCAAAGGCTGGCTGAAGCCAGGAAGATTATCTCGGCAGGCAAAATATCCGGAGCAGTAGGCACTTATGCCACTGTGCCTCCTCAGGTTGAAGAAATAGCTTGTGCCAGGGTAGGGCTTACACCAGCTCCCATATCGAGCCAGATAATCCAGCGTGACCGCCATGCCCAATTCCTGACCACTTTGGCTATTATCGCCAGTTCCCTGGAGAAATTTGCCACCGAGATTAGAGGTCTCCAGCGAACGGAAGTCCGGGAGGTTGAAGAGCCTTTTGAAGCGGGGCAAACAGGCTCCTCGGCGATGCCTCATAAAAGAAATCCCGAGCTTTGTGAGCGTATCTGCGGACTGGCCAGATTAATAAGAGGCTATGCTTTAACTTCTCTGGAGAACATCGCCTTGTGGCACGAACGTGACATCAGTCACTCCTCCACAGAGCGAATTATCTTACCTGACTCCTGTCTGGCAGTTGATTACATGCTATCTATATTTATCTCCATAATGAAAGGGCTCAAGGTTTATCCGGAAAATATGCGTCGTAACATCGAGCTCACCCAGGGGGTCATCTTCTCCCAGAGAATACTCCTCGCCTTAATAGATAAAGGTCTGCCACGTGGAGAAGCTTATAAAATAGTGCAAGACAACGCTATGAAAGCCTGGGAAAAAGGGAAAAGCTTTCTGAGCTTGCTTGAAGCAGACAGGCAGATAACAGCTCGTTTGAGCAAAAAGGAATTGAACTCTCTCTTTGATTATGGTTATTATCTGAAATATGTGGATGATATCTTTGAACGATTGGGGCTAACTAAAACCAAGCGGGGAAAGAAAGCTGGCAAAGCTGGGTCAGCTAAGCTGGCTTCTGGGGCAGTGTCATGATGGGGCATTGACTTAGAATTTTTATCTTAGCGCATAACGGAGGGAAATAGAAGGATGAAGACTGCGAAAGAATATCTTGATAGCATGAAGAAAATGCGTTTTGAACTCTACATGTTTGGAGAGCGTGTTACCAATCATGCCGATAATCCTATTATCAAACCGACAAGGAATTGTATTGCTGCTACTTATGAACTTGCCGAAGAGTCCAAATTCCCACAATACCAGAACGTTATGACAGCCACCTCTCATCTAACAGGAAAGAAGATAAATCGTTTCTGTCACATTCATCAGAGTACCGAAGACCTGGTCAACAAGTCCAAAATGGGTAGAGGATTGGGTGCTTATACAGGTTCTTGTTTTCAGCGTTGCGTTGAGATGGACGCCTTGAATGCTTTGTCGATGGTGACTTATGACATTGACCAAAAATATGGGACCGAGTACAACAAGCGTTTCCTGAAATACCTGAGGTATGTACAGGATGAAGACCTGGTTTGTTGTGGTGCCATGACGGATGCTAAGGGCGATAGAAGTCTTCGTCCAGCCGAACAAGCCGATCCCGACCAATACCTTCACGTAGCGGAAGAGAAGTCTGATGGCATTGTAGTTCGTGGGAGCAAATTGCACCAGACAGGATCTGTAAATTCGCATGAAATCATCTGCATGCCGACCAGGGCTATGCGGGAAGAAGATAAAGATTATGCTATTTCTTTTGCTTTGCCCAGCGACACTGAAGGGATTATATACATCTACGGGAGACAACCATGCGACACAAGAAAAATAGACAGCCCGAATATGGATGTCGGCAACATTCTTTACGGGGGACAGGAATGTATGGTTGTTTTTGACGACGTGTTTGTTCCCTGGGACCGAGTCTTCATGTACAAGGAATATGACTTTGCCGGTGACCTGGTAGAGAAGTTTTCTGCTTATCACCGCCAGAGTTATGCCTGTAAGTCAGGTATGGGCGATGTCTTAATTGGCGCCAGTCAATTAATTGCTGAATATCAGGGCACGGCCAAAGCTTCTCATATTAGAGACAAAATTATTGATATGATTCAGCTCAATGAAACCATGATGTCTTGCAGCCTTGCCTGTGCTTATGAAGGTCACAGAGAAGCTTCGGGAACTTACCTCGTAGACACCCTAAGAGCCAATGTATCTAAACTGAACGTGACGAAATTTCCTTATGACATAGCCAGACTGGCCCAGGACATCGCCGGCGGCTTAATAGTAACCATGCCTTCTGAAAAAGACCTTAAGCATCCCAAGATAGGCAAATATGTTGCTAAGTATCTGAAGGGTGTTGATGGTGTTGCGGTAGAAAATCGCGTTCGTGTACTACGACTGATTGAGAATCTCACGGTGGGTTTAGGAGCCGCGTGTTATTTGGCGGAATCGATGCATGGTGCCGGGTCACCTATGGCTCAAAGAATTATGATTGGTAGACAGTCCAATATCGAGAGGATGAAGAGTAGTGCCAAGAGGTTGTGTGGCATTGAATCCTAGTTACTGGTTTAAAGAGAAGCGACTTCTTAGACCATTACCGGGAATATCATAGTCCGGGCTAAGGAAACTATGAATAGCAGCCCAACAGTCTTAGTAAATACCAACTTACCTCTGCCTTTATTTCGGCGGGGCAAGGTAAGAGATGTTTATGGCTTAGGCGATAAACTACTCATCGTGTCCACCGACCGCATCTCTGCCTTCGATGTTGTCTTGCCCTGTGGCATCCCTGACAAAGGAAGAGTTCTTAATCAGCTTTCTGCTTTCTGGTTCAAGAAAACAGCTCATATCCTACCCAATCATCTTATTAAGGTAATCGATAGCGTGGATATACTTCGGGATGTCATTGCGAGGGCTGAAAGCCCGAAGCAATCTCAATGGAAAATAGATTCCTCGCTTACACTTGAAACAAGCCTTATCGGCCGCTCTATGCTTGTGGCTAGGGCCGAGCGTATACCTGTAGAATGCGTTGTTCGGGGCTATTTGTCTGGCTCGGCATGGGCGGAGTATAAGGAGACTGGAAAAGTTGGCCATATCCATTTGCCCTCGGGAATGAAAGAGAGCCAGGAACTGTCCCAACCTATCTTTACCCCCACTACTAAGAGCGACACAGAGCATGACCGCCCTTTGACCAAACAAGACATAAAAGGCCTGGGCATTGAAGGCCTTTTTGGGGAACTGGAACAAAAAAGCCTGCTCATCTACTCCTATGCTCGGGATTACGCCAAACGCCGGGGCATAATAATTGCCGATACTAAGTTCGAGTTTGGTTTCACCAATGGTCAATTAGCCCTTATCGATGAGCTACTAACGCCGGACTCAAGTCGCTTCTGGGATGCCGGCCAATATGAGGTTGGCCATTCGCAGCCCAGCTTCGATAAACAGCCAGTCCGTGATTGGCTATCAGATTCAGGATGGGATAAGGAACCGCCAGCGCCTATGTTGCCACCGGAGGTAATTGAGAGAACATCGAAAAGATATCGTGAGGTGTACAACAAGTTGACCGGGGGCGTTCTCAGAGGAAAATAAGGCGGAGATTATCCAGAGATGATTATTTTTCCTTGCAGTTCGCTGTTGCCAGCCCCTTATTTTGCCTGTGGAGTGCTTTGTCGCGTTCCTATCCAGCCAGTACCTTGACCAATTGTAGCAAGTTGCTGTCCAATTCCTTCCTCTTCTCCCAGGTTTCCCTTAGCGGAGTGAAGGCTATCTCCCCCTTCATCTCTCCCACCATGTAACCTGCCTTGCCATTAACCAGAGCATCCACAGCCGCTGCTCCTAACTTGCTGGCGAGTACTCTATCTCTGGCTGTAGGTGAGCCACCTCTTTGGACATGTCCCAGCACACAAATTCGGTACTCCAGCTTTAATCTCTCCCATACTTGTTGAGCAATTGAAAAGGCACCGCCTGCCTCATCTCCTTCAGCCACTATCACGATACAGGATTTTTTACCTCTCTTGAAGCTACGCTCTATATCAAGACAAAGCTGTTCTATTTTTGTCTCTACTTCGGGAATTAAGATATCTTCGGCTCCGCCAGCAATTCCTACCTCCAGTGCAATGAATCCTCTATTCCTTCCCATGACCTCGATGAAAAAGGGACGTGGTAGCGACTCCGCCGTATCTCTGATCTTATCTATGGCGTCCAATGCTGTATTTATGGCAGTATCGAAGCCAACAGTATAGTCCGTGCCATAAACATCGTTATCTATGGTGCTGGGAATACTAATCACCTTTACATTTTTCGCTTCAGCCAGGGCTGTGGCACCGCGCAATGTGCCATCTCCGCCTATAGTTATCAATCCCTCGATGCCTTCCCGTTGGAGGATTTCATTTGCCTTCCTTATGCCTTCCCTGGTCTTCATTTCCTCACAGCGGGCTGTTTCCAGGATGGTGCCCCCGCGGTGGATAATGTTGGCTACCGACCTGTTGCCTAGCTTTATAAAGTCCTCTTCCAATATACCGCGGTATCCTTGGCGAATCCCTACGACCTCCAGCTTATGGCTAACCCCACAACGGACGACAGCCCTGATGCAGGCATTCATTCCTGGAGCGTCACCGCCGCTGGTTAAGACGCCAATCTTTTTCATAATATTCTCCTACTAAACTCCTATTCTACCACGGTTTGAAGCAATTTTACGGATGTAACGGGTTGCTTTCCCAGAATCGTGGCGGTTCAGTTCTTCCAGCGAGCTCCTCTCAAAAGCCAGGGTCTTTTCATCCTTGCCTAGGACAAGGACTCTTCTTCAATCTCCCTCTTAAAATAAGGGTACTCTCCCTCACTATCCCCCTTAAGATAAGGGGGATGAAGGGGGTTATGAGAGTAATATCCCCAAGCATAGAGACCTTTTCCTTCATAACTCCCCTTTCCCCTCTTAATCTTAAGAGGGGAAATTTTGGAAAAACTTATCTGCTAATCGGGGGCTTCGCAGAAAGCCCTCAGTGCTCTCAATGCCTGGCTTCCTGGCTCCCTTAAACCTTGTAGCTATCTCGATAATACACCAGCAAGTATAGCTCTCTAAGCAGGTCAGATTCGTTGTGCTTTATGATTTGCTGCAAATAGTTATTATCCTCTGTGTAAAGGAATCTTTGCCATAGCAAAGGGACGTCTCTGCCGCTTATCACTGGCTCGTTAAAATAGTGCTCCGCATGGGAAAACAACTCGTCCAACTTAGGCCACTTGAGGTAAAGTGCCTCGGCTTTTTCCTTCCAGGGCTGGAATAAGTCTATCCCTTCTATATCAATCCCTTTAGCTTGAAGAAATCCTTTCTCGAAGGAGAGATTGTAGGCGTAAAATGGCTTGGGGAGCGTCGGAACGAGTTTAGCAAGCTGGACGATAAACGGCGCTTCTTCTTTCGAATTCCGGCAAATTATCCCAAGGCGGTTCCCTTGAATATAACCAAAAAGCACTATTTCATCTTGGTCCACATCAAGACCGGTGGTCTCCAGGTCAATCAAGGTTCCTTGTGGGATACCTAACATTAACTCTCGGCTGTATGAGGTAATCATGCCTGTATCTTCTTGTTTTTGCCATTATTATTATACAAGTCAGATTGCACCAAAGATAGCATGTAGCTAACTGCACAAATCATTATAATTCTCTCTCCCTTGGTGGGAGAGAGTTAGAGTGAGGGGGAAATGTTATTATAGGTGTAAAGGGACCTGTCAATATGGACATTTGTGAGCAGTTAAGGAGTAAGCTTACAGAAGCTGTGGAGAGGAGCAGAGCCGATGGCATACTCCTATCGGGAGGGCTCGATACGAGCATTTTGGCTTTTCTAACCAGGCCAAATGTGGGCTTCACAGTGGCGTTGAAAGGCTCCCTGGCATCTGACCTTGTCTATTCAGAGAAGATTGCGAAGCTCCTGGGAATACAGCATGAGAGAATGGAATTCACTACGGAAGAAGCGCTTGCCACGCTTTCTGAGGTTATAAGGATATTGAAAACCTTTGACCTCGCCTTGTCCAATGATCTTTCCATATATTTTGCCCTAAAGCTGGTTAGAGAAAGTGGAATTAGTTCTATAATGACGGGAGATGGCGCAGATGAGCTTTTCGCCGGCTACTCTTATATGGCAGAGCTCTCTCCTGAAGATTTGGGAAGATACATAAGAAGGCTCTCACAAATCTGGCATTTCTCAGCCAATGAGCTTGGCATGGCTGTGGGCATTGAAATAAGGCAGCCCTTCCTTGATGAGGATTTCGTTCGCTTTGCCCTGGAAATCAGCCCGGAGCTCAAGATCAAAGACGGCGTAGGGAAGTATATCCTGAGAAAGAGCTTTGAGAGTCTGCTGCCGCCGGAGATAGTATGGCGGAGAAAGGAGCCCATAGAATATGGCTCAGGCTCCACCAAGCTTCACGGAGTGATAAACAGTATGGTCACAGACGAAGAATTTCAATCAGCAGCTAAGATAGTTGACATAAAGTTCATAAACAAAGAGCACTTCTTTTACTGGCGCATCTATAACGAGGTTGTGGGGGAAATTCCCAAGGCCAGGACTGATGAAATTAGTTGTCCCTGTTGCGGAGCGGGCATGGGCATGTATCACTGCCCCATCTGCGGCTTCTCCCGCCCCCTGTTATGAAACTCCTTTACATCTTCCCTTGCTGAGGTTATTATGTGCCGTATTTAAGCGGGCATGGTCTCCGCCCCAGCATTCGATTGAGGACAGCAAAACTAACTCAAGAATAAAAGGAGGGATTCAAATGTTAAAGGGCAAGAGCGTTCTTCTACGGCCGGTAAAGAGATCGGATATCTCATATTTTCTGAAGTGGTTTAACGACCAGGAGGTAATCCAGTATCTTTGTTTGTATCTGCCGATGACTGAAATGGCCGAGGAGAAATACATCGAGGAATTGGGCACCACGAGGGCGAAAAGCGATGTTCGCTTTGTTATCGAAGTGATTGAAGGTGCCTCAACTAAACCCATCGGCAACTGTGGGCTGCACGAGATTAACGCAAAAGACCACAGTGCCAATTTTGGGATTGTCATAGGCGAGAAGGATTACTGGAACAAAGGCTATGGCACGGAGGCTACCCGGCTGGTAATCAACTATGGCTTCCAAGAATTGAATCTACATCGCATCTCATCAGCTGCATTTGACTTCAATGAGCGCAGTATCAAGCTTCACAAGAAAGTCGGCTTTCGGGAAGAAGGCCGTCTGCGGGAAGCCATGTTCAAAAATGGGCAATACCATGATGAGGTGCAGTTCGGCATCCTGAGGGAGGAGTGGAGAGGATTGTGATGGGGAAAGGAATTATATCAGCTTGTTCCATGACTCCCGCCTGCCGTGATAAGAGTGGTAGGCAACTTATTAATGGGGTGGGGATAAACACATACTTCGGCTCCGTAAACTTCCTTGATATTCGGCGCTGTGAGTATGTCGGGTGGCGTGCCTTCAGCGTAAACTTTTCCTCCATTGAGCATGACCATCCAATCGCAGTATTGAGCAGCTAAGTTCAAATCATGTAAGGCGATAATGACGGTCAAACTTTGCTCCAGGCAAAGGCTCTTGACCAGATTGAGAATCTCGACTTGATGATTTATATCCAGATTGGCAGTTGGCTCATCAAGGAGCATCGCCTTTGGCTGCTGAGTTAGTGCCCGGGCGATAATAAGCCTCTGTCTTTCTCCTCCTGAGAGCTCACTTACTCTGCGCTCAGCGAAAGATTGGGTATGTGTTGCCTCCATGGCTTGCCAGGCGATGGCCAGGTCCTTTCCCCCCTCGTAGCGAAGAAGCCCGAGGTGAGGCGTTCGTCCCATAAGCACCACTTCAAAAGCAGTGAAAGCCCCGGGCAAAGCCGGGCTTTGCGGCACCGTGGCCACAAGGCGAGCCAGTTCATCGTGCTTAATAGTTTTTATATCACGGCCGTCAATTAAGATATGCCCGGAGAACAGGTCTATTACCCGAGTCATTCCCTTGATTAATGTGGACTTTCCCGAGCCATTGGGGCCGACCAGCCCCAGTATTTGGCCTGGCCTGGCCTTCATGTTTACATTATGCAAGATGGCTCGATGGTCGTAGCCCAGGCTGACATTGTCCAGCTCAATCATAGTGTCTTATCCTTTTAGAAGAAAGCCAGCCCCTTCCTTCTCCGCAAGAGATAAAGAAAGAAAGGTGCTCCACAGAAAGCAGTAATTATTCCTACCGGAATCTCCGTAGGAGGAATTATGGTACGGGCTAAAGTATCGGCCAGGATGAGGAAGATGGCGCCGACCAATGTGGATAGAGGGAGCAAAAACCGGTAGTCTGGCCCCCAAATAAGCCTCACTGCGTGGGGGATGAGTATGCCGACGAAACCGATAAGGCCGGTGAAGCAAATCGCTGAGGAAGTGATGAGGGTGGCAGCCGCCAGTAGTATGAGTTTGACTCTTTCCACATTGATGCCCAGTTGTTGGGCCTGCTCTTCGTCAAGCTGCATTACATTGAGCGGTCGGGCATGAATCCAGATGACTACAAGGCCCGCTAATACACAGGGGAGGACCGTCCACACCTCAGACCATTTAGTCAGGTAAAGTCCACCCAGCAGCCAGAATACAATCCCATGCAGCTCTTCACCGGAAATGGTCATGAGATAGGAGGTGATGGAGGACAGAAGAGCACTTAGAGCTACTCCAGCCAGGATAAGCGTGGTGGCGGGCAGGGTTTTGCCGACACGAGCCAGCAAATAGACCACAGCGACGGCGCCTATAGCACCAATGAAGGCAAATAATGGCACGGCCCCAAAAGCCATCCAGGCTAATGTGAAAGGAGTAAGCATGGCAATGGTCGCCCCCAGCCCCGCTCCGGAGGCTACGCCTAAAAGATAGGGGTCGGCCAGAGGATTGCGAAATAGTCCTTGATAAGTAGCTCCGGCTACTGCCAGGGCTGCTCCTACTAAACCTGCCAGAAGGATGCGCGGCAGACGGATATCCAGGATTATCGTTTTCAGAATTTCCAGGCTCAACGGCGCTCCGAAAATGTTGGGAGAGGAAGGGGTAATATGAACGAAGGGCAGTTGAGAGAGGAGGACTTGAAAAGTAGTGGTAAAGGGTATGTGAACGCTTCCCAAAGTAGTGGCAAACATGACTACCACTACCAGCAATGCCGCCAGCCCCAGTAATGAGTAAACTCTACTTTGCCAGCGGATGGCAAAAGGGATAACGGGCTCACTGAATACCTCAGATACAGTACGTGCCATGGTTAAATAAATCCTACACAAATATCAAAAATCAAAGGTCAAACATCAAAATGACAACTCAAAATGCAAAACTTAAAAATGCTTATACCCTCCTTTGTATCCTTGGTTTTTGCATTTTCACTTTTTACTTTTGATTTTCTCTTAGTATTCAATGCCTTCCCGGCCTTTTATTCCTTGACTGTAAGGGTGCTTCACTTCCTTCACTTCGCTGACCAAATCTGCCTTTTCTATAATCTTTTCTGTGGCACCCCGGCCGGTTAAGACAAGCTCTAACTTTTCTGGCTTTGCCTCCAAAAGAGAGAGAACGTCTTCTTCTTTCAGAAAGCCGTCGCGCACGGCAATGTTTATCTCATCTAAAACCAGCATATCCCAGGATGTGTCCCGGAAAAGCTCCTTAATGAATTCCAGTCCCTTGGAGCACTCCTGGCAGACATCGTCGGGATTCAGTTCCTTGTAGAAGTGGGGATGTCTCTTGGCGAAAAGGAAGGTCTTTACCCCCAGCTTTTTCAGGGAGTTATATTCACCGTATCCGAACGCCTCAGGGTCTTTAAAGAAGGAGACGAAGCCGACCTTGAAACCATGCCCGGCAGCGCGGGCTGCCTGACCAATAGCGGCAGTGGACTTTCCCTTGCCGGCCCCGGTATAAACTTGAATTAAGCCTTTCTTTTTCATCTCAGATCTCCTGCAGTCCTTATTTACTACCCTCATCTTGCTGTCATTTCAGCCCTTCGCTCCTGTCATTGCGAGCGACCTGCCCGCCAAGGCTTGGCTCGCCTGCTGGAGTCATACGGCGAGCAGGCAGGCGGGAGCGTGGCAATCCTTGTTCCGAGCGTGAGCGAGGAATCTGGCGGGATTGCTTCGGGGCTTTGCCCCTCGCAATGACCTTGGTTGAGATGTCCCAGAACCATATGTTGTCTATTTTTTTCTTTTCACCACTGGTAATCTTGAATGCTTTCCTGAAAATGGGCCCCTCGGTAACGAAGGTGTGATATTCGCCATTTTCACCACAGGGGTGGGAGCCAAGTTTGCTGATTTGCCTTACCAGAGCTTTATCGAGAGCTTTTCCCAGGAAGGTCTCCTCTAATCTGGTGGCTACTATTATAGCTTTGAATTTCAATTTAAGGAGTTCCTCGATTAGCTCTTCTGCCTTTATCCCCCAGAGGGGCAAAAACGCCTTTATCCCGACCTCGCTACATACCCTCTCCACCCATTCCCGGTGCTCTGCTAAGTCCATATCACCGAACACGCCCCCTTCGATACCCTTATTCTTGAGTTCCCTGACAACCTTCTTAAAGTTCTCTTCATAATTTTCCCACGATGTCTTAACCTGGATGAGAGGAATGCCGATGGCTTCTGCTTGCAGAGCTAAAACACTGGCTTTAATCCCATGGGATCTCGACCTCTGGCCATCTTCGGAGACAAAGTTGAGCAGATACAGGACTTCGTGCCCCTGGGAAATTGCCTTGTACGTCGCCAGGGCACATTCCTTACCCCCGCTCCAGGAAGAAAAAACCTTCACTTAGCTACCTTCAGGCTCTCCAAATATCTCGGGGTGAATGAAATAGGCAAACCACTCTAATCCCTCGACCAGTCTGGGACCTGGGCGTTGAACCAGGTTATCATCGCATGTGTAGATTCTCCCCGTTTGACTGGCGTTGGTACTCGCAAGCTCAGTCGCGTTCTGCGCCCAGTCATATGACCATTCGCTGGCGATGATTATTTCAGGATTGCGGGCAAGGACATCTTCAATTGAGACCATCGGGTAACCGGTGACATTTCCAAAAATATTCACCCCGCCTGCCTTTTCAATTAGCTCGTTGATGAAAGTCCCTGAGCCGGCAGTCCACAACGGGTCATGCCAGACGATATAAAAGACTCTGGGCCTTTGTTCTAATTCTTCGGTCTGATTAGTTACTGCTTGAATCCTGCTTTCCATTGCAGATGTAAGTGCCTGGGCCTCCACTTCCTTATCGGTTATTTCTCCTACTCTTCTAATATCATTAAGCAAGTCAGCTAAATCAGTAGTCTTTATACCAAATACTGTCAGCCCCAGCCCCGCTAAAGTATAGACAACCTCTATAGGGTTACCATACCCAGCTAGTATGAGGTCAGGGTTAAGAGCGACTATTTTCTCTATGTCCGGGTTGGCATATCCCCCTACTTTTGTCTTGCTCAGAGCTTCCGGAGGATAATCACAATAGTCTGTCACTCCCACCACCTTGCCCCCCAGACCCAGAGCAAACAAGATCTCGGTGTTGGAGGGAGCCAGGGAGATGATTCTTTGCGGCGTTCCGTTAATGGCGACCAGTCTTCCCAGGTCATCAAATACATAATTTATTACTGGTGTCTGCCCGCCAGGGCTGCAGGCTGTCAGGACAAGAGCTAGGCTCAAAAGCGCCACCAAGAACCAATTTATGCCTCGAGCAAAGAATTGCTTAGAGGGCCTTTTCATGAGAGTCACTTTTGTCTCCTTTTACACAAAATTACTTTATTTTATACAAGTGTAGTTGATTAAGCTCAATTATAAAATGCCACAAAACGGATGTCAAGGCCTTTACACTGGTAATTGTCGTGATTTGCCGAAATCGTCACACGAAAGTCATTGCGAGCACCTGAAAGGTGCGTGGCAATCCCTCCTTCTCACCAGCCCCACCAAGATTGCTTCGTCGCTATGCTCCTCGCAATGACAGGGGAGGGTACGACGCGGTTGCTTCGGCTGACTTCGCCGGCCTCGCAATGACAGGAAAGAGAGTGCCTCACGATGAACGGCGTCTACTAGTAGATGCCCTGGGGAGAGTTTGACGTAAGTCAATAATCTGGTAGCCCAGGTTCTCCTCTGCCAATCTCTGCACCAAAATTGAAACCTTGTCTTCACTACAGACAACCAGGAAGGACAGGCCACAGTAAGCTGCCTCTATGGCTGCTTCTCGAACACCATGAACGTAATCAGGCTTTACACCAATCTGCATCAATGCTACTAAGGCTTCCGTGCCCAGTGCTCCCACCAGCCTCGCTTCCTTTACCTCCCTTTTCAATCGGGCCAGGTCAGTGCTCCTGGAACCTCCATCCTGAACATTGGGTATTTTGCCTATGGTTACTTTGGCTGGCTCGAGTTTTATCACTCCTTCAATGTTGCGAATGCCGACATCCTGTCCTTTTTTAGCCTCAGTTACGGTTATTCCTTTAGCCCCTTTATTTTTAATGACATCGGAGGCGAAGAGCAAGCCGTCCTTCATATATAGAGATGCTGGTTGACCAGCGGATAAGTCGCTATCAGCTATGGCCGTGGTAGTTGATATATCAGCCACGGTTTTGCTCACAAACCAGGCGTAACTATGTAGCTGCCGGGACATCTGTAAAATCCAGTCTACACCCTCCTTGGTTACCTTATATCGGGAGCGACCCTCGGAGCTCAGCCAGCCGTCCTTTATCAATTCTCTTATGTATTCGGACACCGCTTGCGAAGTGATGCCCAATCTTGGGGCGATGTCTTTCTGCTGTATGTTAGGCTGGTGTGCGGCTATTTCCACCATTATCTGAAACTTAGTAGCCAGATTTTTGCTCTTTAGTATCTGCGCCATATTAACCATTATATCACTTGCTAACCAGGCTAAATTAGCAAAGCGAGCTGGGGCAAGCGCCTCTCAATATGCACCTGTTGCAGCGAGGTTGCCGAGCGCGGCATATCCGCCGGCCATGCTCTATCATATAGATATGAAATTGATATACCTTGGAGGGTGGAATTTGCTCCTGCAGTAAGCTATGTGCTTTATCTATGGACGCTCTGGAATCGATTAGTCCTAACCGTTTGGCTACCCGGAAAACGTGGGTATCCACGGGCAGAGATGGCTTACCCAGGGAAAAAAGTAGCACACAGCTGGCTGTCTTATGTCCGACCCCAGGCAGACGCATTAAGTAGTCTTCGGCTTCAGCCATAGTTTTCGATTTTAGGGAATCAAGGCTGATTCGACCCTGTTCCTTTTTGATTTGCCCCAGCACCTGCTTGATTCTAGCGGCTTTGATTTGGAATAACCCCCCGGACTTAATGACCCGGGCGATATGCTCTGCTGGAGCCGAAGCTACAGCTTCCCAGCTATCGAAACTAGCTTTAAGAGAGGCAAAAGCTCTCCCCGAATTGGCATCCGAGGTATTTTGGGACAGTATGGTTTCTATGAGCACGTCGATAGGGTCCCTGTCCGCCTGCCATTCTCTGGAGCCATATTCCTGTTCTAAGAGCTTGATGACTTCTTTAATAGCCACGGACTCAAAAATATCATGTCGCGCCTCTTGATGCAAAGATGACTGCTGCCCGATAGCATTTGCAGCAACCTGGGTGAATCAGATAAGATAAGCATTTCCAAAACGAGAGACGAATATGACTCTTGTAGAGAAGATATTAGCTAAAAAAGCCGGGAAGAAAGTTGTAAGGCCCGACCAGATAGTCGAGGTCTCTGTGGACTTGGCTATGATACACGATGCGTTAGGTGCGCATACGATTGCCAGGTTCAGGGAACTAGGCGTGGAAAAGGTCTGGAATCCCGCAAGAATAGTAGTAGTGCTGGACCACTATGTACCCAATAAGGACATCGATACTGCCAAAAAGTGTCTTAATATAAAGAAATTTGTCCTCGAACAAGGTATAGAAAACTACTATGAAGTTGGGAAGGGAGGCATAGCCCACCAGGTGCTTGTAGAGAAGGGGCATGTGCTGCCAGGAACTACTCTTGTTGCTGTGGACAGTCATACCACGACATCGGGTATAGTTGGAGCTTTTGCTACCGGGATTGGCGTTGATGAGATGGCTGTGGTCTTCAAAACGGGAAGGTTATGGGAGCGGGTCCCGGGGACTATCAGGATAAATGTTGAGGGCAAGCTGCGGCCTCCAATTGCATCGAAGGATTTGATGCTTTTCATACTGAAGAGGTTAGGGATAAGCGGCGCCCTGTTTAAGTCTCTTCAATATACAGGCTCGACCATCAGTCAAATGAGCATCGAGAGCCGTATGGTATTAACCAATATGGCAATAGAGTCAGGTGCCACTAATGGAATTATCGAGCCTGACCAGAAGGTAGTGGATTTTCTCAAGGCTAGGACCAACCAGCCCTTCGAGGTTATTCGGAGCGACCAGGATGCGGAGTATGCGGAAACACTGGAGTTTCACGCTGATAATATTAAGGAGCCCATGGTTGCCGTGCCCCCGAAGCCGTCCAATGCTGTGGGAGTTACTGAAGTTGAAGGGACTAGAATTGACCAAGCGTTCATCGGCTCGTGCACCAATGGACGCCTGGAAGACCTCAGGATTGCTGCCAAGATACTCAAAGGTCGGAAGGTGGATAAGTTTACCAAGGTTATTGTCATACCCGCCTCACAGGAGGTCTTAAAAGTCGCTCTAGCAGAGGGGTTAATAGCGACATTTGTGGAGGCTGGGGCTGTGGTAGGTCCACCCACCTGTGGTCCGTGTATGGAAGCACATATGGGCATACTGGGACCGGGCGAGGTTTGCATAAGTACGGCGAATCGTAACTTTCAGGGCCGGGTAGGAGATGTGACTGCCAAAATATACCTGGCATCACCAGCGACTGTAGCAGCTTCGGCGTTGAAAGGCAAAATAAGTGACCCACGGGAGTTTTTCTAGGAGGCATAAATGGAACTCAAAGGCCGGGTCTGGAAGTTTGGTAAGGATGTGGACACTGATGAACTCTTTGCTGGAAGATTCATCATGGGTGGTGATGAAACGAGCCAGAGCCAATACCAAGAGTTCATCGCAAGAAGCGGGCTAAGCGATGTTGGGCATCGTGAGAATGTGCCCAGGGATTTCCTCACCAAGGTTAGGAAGGGGGACATTATAGTTGCCGAGGAAAACTTTGGGATTGGTTCAAGCCGACAGCAGGCTGCGGAAACTCTGAAGTTTAAGGGTGTCCAGGCTGTAGTTGCCGACTCAATCCACAGGATATTCTTCAGGAACTTCTGGAACCTGGGCTGCCCGGCCATAGATTTGCCGGGAATTTCTGCTGAATTTGAGACCGGGCATGAGATAGTGATAAACCTCAGGCAAGGGACTATCAAGAACCTCACTACGGGCAAGGAGTTTGAGTTTCGCCTGATAATTCCATCATGGTTTATAGATATGGTGGAAGCTGGGGGCCTAATTCCCTACCACAAATCCCTGAAATCTTAAATTCTGCGGCCAAAGTCAAAGGTACGGAGCTAAGAGGCTGTTTTACCTGTCATTGCGAGGAGAGTAGCGACGAAGCAATCTCGGGGAATTACAGGAGATTGCCACGCCCCGACAAGTCGGGGCTCGCAATGACAAGAGAAGGGAAAGCCTCACAGTGACTTTTGTGTCGCGATTTCTGCAAATCACTTTATACTCCTCCGAAATTTATGATAGTGTATCCCGTAGAAGTTGATGCACAAAGTCGTTTGGGATATGGACCCCGGCATTGATGATGCCCTGGCTTTAATTCTGGCGTTAAAATCACCTGAAATCCAGGTTCTGGGCATCACCACGGTGGCAGGCAATGCTCCTGTGGGAATGACCAGCGCCAATGCTCGCCGGGTATTGGAATACCTGAACGCCGAGAGCATCCCGGTAGCGATGGGGGCAGCAAACCCTTTGAACCACCCGCTAGAAGATGCCTTAAGCTACCATGGCTCAGACGGACTGGGCAACTGCGGCTTGCCTTCTCCAAAGCTGCTACTGTACCCCGCTAAAGCCTGGGATTTCCTTGGCCGGCTAGTTTTGGATGCTCCTGGTGACGTTACTCTGGTAGCCACGGGGCCCCTAACCAATGTGGCTTATGCCTTTGAGCTTCATCCCGAATTGCCTGGGCTTTTAGCCAGGCTGGTTCTCATGGGAGGCGCTTATGGCCTTACTGGCTACGGCAAAGGAAATCAAACCCCCTATGCCGAGTTCAATATCTGGCAGGACCCTGAAGCTGCTCATATAGTATTCAACTCTGGGGCGGACATCTTCGCTGTGGGGCTGGATGTAACTATGGACCCCGCGGCTTGCCTAAATAGACAGCATCTGGAGCGAGTTAAGACCAGGCATACACCGGCTGCGCATCTGGTAGCCCAACTGGTAGAATACGAGGTAAAATACCATGGATGCTGTAGAATGCATGACCCGCTAGCTTTGGCAGTGTTGCTAGATGCTTCCTTGCTCGATTTTACATTGGCGAAGGTAGAAGTAGTCGAAGGAAATGACTGGGATAGAGGGGTTACTCGTATCCTGCCCGCTAATGGCTCTCAGTTGATACGCGTAGCCTCAGCCGTGGACGGGCCGCGCTTTCTAAAGCTATTTCTATCGCGTATACTGGAGGAGTAAGATGGTCAGCTTGGTAGTATGTGGTGCCATAAACTGGGATATTAGCTGCTTCGTAGAGCGGCTGCCAGTGCCCGGTGAAGAGGTTATTGCGGAACATATCACCCGGGTGTCCGGGGGGACAGGGGGTAATGTTGCTGTGGCGGCAGCACGGATTTTGGGAGCTAAAGAGGTGGCCCTGATAGGCGCTCTGGGAAGGGATGACATTGCTCGCCAGCAAATTGCCATCTTGGAGGACGAGGGAGTCATCACCACGGGAATCCACCAAATTATGGGAGAGGAATCGGGGCAGGCTTATATTATGATTGACCAGGCGGGGGAAAACGTCATTGCCAGCCATCTGGGGGCGAATGCCAGGCTGGGTCTGAAACACTTGAAAAAAGTAGAGCTTAAACGGCAACTACGGGAATGTCGAGGCATCGTCCTCACTGACCCACCTTTAGAGGTAGCAGAGAAGCTAATAAACCTGGCAAAGCGGCATGCTGTCCCCGTGTTGTGGGACCCGGGAATTCTGATAAGCCCAAATCGGGAAGCATTGCTCTCTCTTGCTAAAGAAGCCGAAGTCATCTTCTTAAATGAAACGGAGGCGAGTGCTATGCTGGGAACTTCTGAGTTAAAGACGAGCTTCCAGAAGCTGAAAAAGCTGGGATTCGGCAATCACGCGGTGCTC
>JBGPRV010000012.1:0-18567 GCA_041489785.1 Dehalococcoidia bacterium
CCCTTCTTCACATCCATGGCAATACGCTTGCCCTCTTCAGTCAACCTGCCTGGACCGACAGCAATAATTTTCCCCTCCTGGGGCTTCTCTTTGGCTGTATCCGGTAAGACTATCCCTCCTTTGCTTACTTCTTCCTGGGGTGTGGGTTTTATCGCTACCCTGTCTCCCAAAGGTTCAATTTTAGCCATATTCCCTCCTTTCCTAGATTTACTTTAGCACTCTGCCCTTGAGATTGCTAATCATCATTATAGCAAAAAAACTCAAAATGCAACAAGTTTTACTCGTTCATATGATTAGTGACACTCCTTTTTGTCATTGCGAGGAGCGAGATTCCTCGCTTATGCTTCGGAACAGGCTCCGCAATCCCCCTTCTGTCATTGCGAGGGACCGAAGGCGACGAAGCAATCTCGGCGGGGGCATGAGATTGCCACGCCCCGACAAAATCGGGGCTCGCAATGACACGAAAGGTTATTACCCAATGTTACAAGCATATAAAGTGTCACCCATCTATCTGAACTAGATCAAAGGGTTTTACTAAAATTCGGCAAATTTTTCTTGAATTATTACACTAAACCGTGTATAATTTTAAGCGATGGAGCAAAGAAAAAAGGGAAAAAAACAATGGAGCAAAGAAGAGGTCCGGGCGTTGAGGCAACATTTGAACTTAACTCAAGCAAGACTGGCCGAGGAACTAGGCACGCGGCAGCAAACAATCAGCGAATGGGAAAAGGGGATGTATCGGCCTCGCGGAGCATCGGCTACCTTGCTCAGCATAGTTGCCGAGCGCAGTGGTTTTACTTACAAGGCTGAAAAAAACACGATGAATCAACGCAATAAGTGATTTTTTTACGCCATGATTACACGTAATCGGATAAAATTCTCGGAAAAGCAAGCATCTCTACTATGGCAACAGGTGCTGAGAAAGGAGCTGCCCTCCACGGAAGATGAGCCAGTCAGCGTAATCTATCCGGGAAGGACTAATGGTGACAACGGCCCTGATTTTCGGGATGCAGTTATTGTAAATAAATCTCATTTGACGAAAGGGGATGTCGAGGTTCACGTTAAATCCAGCGATTGGTATAGCCATGAGCATCATGCCGATGCTGCATACAATAATGTCATTCTTCATGTCGTGATGTGGCATGATTGTAATTCAGCTACCTTACTACAAAGCGGCAAGCCAGTTCCCGTGCTATGTCTGGCGAAGGCATTGCGTCACCAATCTTATTTGCTGCCTCAACAGCTTCCGTGCTTCCAGATACTGGAACACGTGGATAGGCAAACTTTAGAAAAGCTATTGAACGCTGCCGGTGAAGAAAGGTTTAAGCAGAAGGCGATGCATTTTCAAGCCGGGATCCTTCGCTTCGCTCAGAAAGAGGAGGCAGAGCAGGCCCGCCTGCCAAAGAACTTGTTCGGCGGGCAGGTGCTTTTCCGGGGCATGATGAGGGCTCTGGGTTATGCTAAAAACACAAAGCCCTTTGAAGACCTTGCTGACAGAATGCCCCTCAATTCCATCGAATCCAGAGAAGGCCCGGTTCTGAAGCAAGCTTTGTTGTTAGGCACAGCCGGGTTATTACCTTCTCAAAGATGGCAGGGAGGGTTTGCCAGGGAAAAAGAAGTCCAGGAATTGGAGCAAATATGGCAGTCAGCGGGTAAAAAAGTTAAAACCATGAGAGAAAGTGACTGGAACTTCTCACACATATACCCTAACAATTCTCCGGTGCGACGCATCGTCGCCCAGAGCTACCTTCTTGAGCGTTACTGCGAAGGAAAACTATTAGCCGGGATATTGCAGCTAGTGAAGGAAGCACCTCTGCTCAAGGGGCACCATGCGTTGGAGAATGGTTTAACCGTGGCTGGCGATGGCTACTGGCAGGACCATTTCGATTTTGATGTTAGAAGCAAAACAAAGATGTTGGCTCTTTTGGGAAATAGCAAAGCAGGTGAAATTATAGTAAACGTGATATTGCCTTTTGCCTTTTCCTGGGGGAAATTAGCCAATGAGGCGAAGCTCACAGAGAACGCTATGCAGCTTTACCGTAATTACCCCAGATTGGCTGAGAATTGCATAACACGGCATATGAAGAAGCAACTTTGCCTTAAAGAGCCTGCCAATTTCACTGCCTGTCATCAACAAGGCTTAATTCACATCTTCAGAAGCTGCTGTCGAGAGGGTAGATGTTCACAGTGTCCTCTGGCTGGTTGAGTATTCCCACGACAACTCCGGAACTACGATAGCTGTTATCAGCACACAGCAAGTGCTTCCGGGCTGACCAAACCGCCATTTCGTTACCTTCTTAGCAAATCGCTCAATTATCGACCCTTTGTATTTTCTGCGACTTCTCCAATAAGCGACAACTAGCCACTAGAAGCCTGCATTGAGATGCTTCGTGTGAATAATCATTTTCAGCCATCCATGGACAAAAGAGGAATTAGTTGTTAGAATAACATCTAGATATATCTAGATGTTATTAGATATATAACTTATGCGAAGAAAAAGATAAAGGAGTCTAATATGTTTAACGATCGGATGTTTGATGAAGAGCGATTTTTCCGGAGGTCCCGGCGAGGAAGCTCATTTGAAAGAGGTAACCTCAAATACATTCTGTTAGACCTGGTAAAAAATAAACCCCGCCATGGTTACGACATTATTCGCGAGCTTGAAGAGAAATCCTACGGATTTTACAGGCCAAGCCCCGGTGTTATCTACCCTACTCTTCAGATGTTAGAGGAAATGGGGTATACCATCTCCACTGAACAGGAAGGTAAAAAGGTTTACTCAATCACGGAAGAAGGCCTCACGTTTCTGGCAAAGAAGAAAGACATCGCCGATGGTGTGAGAAGCCATATAAAACACAGGTGGAGTCACAAGAACATGGGCAGGATATTCATGGTATTGAAGGAATATCACGCTATCGAGCATTTGCTTGGTCAAGGCTTTCGTAGTTTGGATGACGACAAGGCGGAACGGATACGTGAGATATTATCCCGGGTCTACCACGACATAGAGACCGTATTACATGAACAGGAGTAAATGAGGTTAAAACGGTTTATTTCAGAATATTTACTGCTATCCCCGGCTTTTTCCTCGGTTCCTTTTTCTGATGCTACTCTGGGATTTCGTTTCGCTACACTGATGGGCACATCCCGAGATGATATTCAAGGGCTCTATTCAAGGGAGTGTTTATGCACGGTACTAATATGAGGTCTAATAAGTTCACTTATTCTCCCGACACGCCTCAAGAGAGGCCTAAAGTCACATTGAGGTTGATCAAGCGCGTCTTTAGCTATGCCCGTCCCTACCGGTGGTACCTCATTGGAATGCTGGTCATTACCCTGGCTACCATCGGTCTATCTTTACTAACCCCCTTGATCTTACGGGATTTGATTGACAGGACTCTCCCGGAGCGAGATTTACATCGACTTTCATGGCTGGCCCTTAGTTTGCTGGCAATACCGCTTTTAAACGGCGGGTTGAACGTGTGGCAACGACAGTTCAATGCCCGAGTGGGCGAAGGCGTAGTCTATGACCTGCGGTCAGCTCTATTCTCTCATCTGCAGCGGATGTCGCTTAGTTTCTTCACGCATACGAAAACAGGCGAGTTAATGAGTCGTCTGAACAATGATGTGGTCGGTGCGCAAAATGCTATCAGTACCACATTCATCAATATCATCACCAGCCTGATACAGGCGATATTACTGCTGAGCGTGATGCTCATATTGGAATGGAGGCTTACGCTAATTAGCATAGCGGTTTTACCCCTTTTCCTTATCGCAGCGCGCAAGCTAGGAAATCGCCTGCGGGATATTACCCGTTTGCAGTTGGACCTGGTAGCGAAAATGAACGGAATGATGAACGAATTACTTAACATTAGCGGCGCATTACTAGTCAAACTCTTTGGACGTACGGTTGAGGAGGATGAGCGTTTTCGACAACGTGCTGTCGAAGTCCGTAATATTGGCATTCGCCGCGTGGTGACGAGTAGGCTCTTCTTAATTACCATAGGATTAGTAAGTTCGATTGGTGTCGCGCTTGTCTATGGACTCGGCGGCTACCTCGTCATTCAGCAGGCGCTGACTATCGGTACCCTCGTAGCACTGGGCGCATACTTGGGTAGTCTATACGGTGCACTTCAGAGCCTGACCAACGCACCAGTTGATTTTGCCACCTCCATGGTCAGTTTTGAGCGGGTTTTTGAAGTACTGGATCTACCGTTGGATATCGTTGAAAAGCCTTATGCACATGTTATAACCAACACTCGAGGTGTGCTGGAGTTTGAGGATGTCAGCTTTCACTATATGGCACATGAAAAAGGGTTGCTTAAGGATGTACGCCGCTTCGGGCAGATGCAGGATATTCGCACGCTACTGTCCGATGACGTTCCCTTGAAAGATCGGACTGCAGAAAACGGCAGCGAGGACGAGAAATCAGTGGCGCTAACCCAGGCGCGGGAGCAAGTCCTGGATCACATATCGTTCCGGGCTGAACCCGGTCATATCGTGGCGCTGGTCGGACCGAGTGGGGCGGGGAAAACAACCCTGACTTACCTCATTCCCCGCCTGTATGACCCTATCGGAGGTCGCATTTTGATTGACGGTTATGACCTGAGAGACGTGACGCTCGCTTCACTCACATCACAAATCGGCATGGTCACTCAGGAGACTTACCTGTTCCATGATACCGTCCGAATGAATTTGCTTTATGCCAGGGCAGACGCCACTCAGGTGGAAGTCGAAGCGGCAGGTCGGGCGGCGAATATTCACGACTTTATTATGGGACTGCCTGCGCAGTATGAGACAATTGTCGGTGAACGTGGCTACCGCCTGAGTGGCGGCGAAAAACAGCGTCTGGCGCTGGCACGTGTGATTTTAAAGAACCCGCGTATTCTGGTGCTCGATGAGGCGACCAGTTCGCTGGACACCGAGTCTGAAGCGCTCATACAGGAAGCTCTAAGTCGAGTGATGGCTGATCGGACAAATATTGTAATTGCCCACCGTCTAAGCACCATTTTATCAGCGGATTTGATTCTCGTAATGGACCGTGGCCAGATTGTTGAACGTGGCACGCACACCGACCTTCTGGGAAAAGGGGGATTGTATGCGCGACTGTATCAAACTCAATTCTATCTCAAGGCGGGAGTAAAAGCTCAGTAATATTGCTCGAATTCAACATTTCATCGTGTTATGATCCAGCATGAGTTTTAGTGCAGCTCGGCAAATTGCACAATCGTCAGCAAAGTGCAACGCGCAGTTGGGAGCTACGTCATCGCGGTATTCTGGGGAAATAATACCTGATTTGTAGTAGGCCTAATTGGTATGGTGTCCCTGGAATTCCCAAAAAGGGCTTAAGCCTGAACGAAATCTAATTTATCCCTTAGCACTTAAAAACGACTAGGAAACTGCACAATCCGTCATTTTGTTACCTCGGTAGTATTACTGGTGGCTCTTTGCTAATATACTTATATGACTGATGCTCTATCTCTTGAACAACGCAGCCAACTGATGGCCAAGATCCACGGTAAAGACACAGCCATAGAGAAAGAAGTACGGTCTTATCTCCATGGAAAGGGATATCGTTTCCAGAAGCATGTCGCCGGATTATCCGGTAGCCCCGATATAGTCCTTCCGAAGTACAAAGCGGCGATCTTCGTGCACGGCTGCTTTTGGCATGGCCATTCCGGTTGTAGAAAAAGTCGCTTACCTACGACTAGGCATGATTTTTGGGAAGAGAAGCGTAGAGCGAACCTTGAACGCGATGCTCGGAAAATAAACGAGTTGCTTAAAGCGGAATGGCGAGTCGCCGTGGTATGGCAGTGTGCTCTGGAAAAGCCTGTGCTTTTTTCTCAGACTATGGGTGAACTGATACGATGGATTTCGTCAGGTTCAGGCCGATGTGAAATACCCAGTCGTCAAATGGATGGAGAATTCCCCTCTTCTGGCACATATTGATCAATTTCTTTTAAGAGTTTATAAACTCGCCCCGTTTCTGCTTTGGCATCAAGATACCTCTGATACGAGCGATAAGCATCTTCAATCAACTCTTGGTATAATACTACTCTCATTGATTTAACGTCCATCATTCTTCTTGATTCCTCTCTGTCGATAGGGGTCTTCCAATCACTAAGCTGCCTTCCTACTAGGCAGACTATCTCAATAGGTTCGTCTTCTTTGCCGTTCTCAACCAGTATTTTGTGAAGGGCGTCTCTGTATTTTACGACTTGTTCTATCAGTTTGGTTGTGCTAACTACGACATCTGCTTTTTTCAGTTCAATTATGACGTGTTTGCCACTCGTTTTTTTATATTTAATATCGAATCTCCCATTTTTCTCCTCAGGTGAGATTTTGTCACTGATTCTATCCCAAGCCGTCCGCACGCTCTGCTCCATGAGCGGAGTCTCGGTAGCCCTATCCCAAGAAGCGTCTAGTAACCATAAATGGTCGTACAAATGCTGCTGTATAACCTTTTCCTTTGCGACCCCTACTGCTTTCTCGCGTAATGTTTCAATGACTTGTAGCCTACCCTTGGTAATTTGGTGATAAAGCGTGGCTTCGATGTCGTCGTACTCTGCGAACAACTTGATTAAGCCCTCAATATTGTCTGCCGACACCCGGTCAAGTGCGTCCAGATTTTGCTTATAGTTGAAACTTTCGAAAGCTAGGACACCGTACTTGAATAAAAGTTTCTTCTGTGCTTCGTCGACAGCCAATTGGTTTATCTTCCCGAACAGGTTCTTCGCCCGGTTCTTGGCATCTGGCTTGAGACCCTCGAACCAGTCCTTTATCGGTGGGAGTAGTAAGGCTTGTTTTGTTCCCCCCTCGTTACGTAGGGTAGTCCATTTGCTCTGGATATGCTTCAGTTCCCCCAAGACCACTCACGGAGCTCAAGGTACCTTGGATCATCCTTGATAATCTCTTGCTTATTGCTGGTTTGTATATCGTCTTTGTTATCTACATCGAAGAAATCCGCATTGATTTCACCGATGACATACTTAGTGTATAACCCACCTTCGGTGAAATCCTCTAATATATCCTCTTGGGCCAATTTACCTCGGGCCAATATCACGATTTTGTTCAGATTGTCTTCACCATCCAAGAGATCTCCGGAATTTTTTACGGAGCCAATCCAACCCCAGATGCGATACCCCGATTTCTTTATGGTATCAGGCCTTTTTTCCTTATGTTCAAGGTTCCGACAATATCCGATGTATGGGTTGCTTTTCGTGCCGTAATGCCACAAGTACTGAAGTTTGTAAAAATAATCGCGGTCGGATATGCTTATAGGTGTGCCATCAACGAAGACATTGAACTTAAATTGCGTCCCGATGATACTGAAGCGACGAGCTAGGCGTTTTCTTAATGCAGACGATGTCGAGCCCGTTCTTCTTTTAAGGTCACTCAGTATCACCCTAGTCCCTTCGTGTTCCAAAGTGATTTTGCTTAATGGTATGTCTTCAGGGTGATAATCTTCTTTATCTTTGTTTTTTTCAAGTAAATCTTGAATTTTCTTCGGCAACAATAAGAATCCGTTCTTCTCGCCACCCTTGACCGTGTGAATCTCTATCCTGTTCGCGATCGAGAAGAGGGACAACTTGCCGATGCCCTTTCTACCCATAACCGGTCTGTGGTATTTGGGTGTGTACCTCTCATCTACGTTTTTTCTTCTTTCATACCCAACCAAAAGAAACTTATCGTTAATATCATCTAACGACATGCCGTGACCGTCGTCGGTTATTAGTATTTTCTTTTCCCCGATTTCAATTTCCACTTTTTCTGCATCGGCATCCCAAGAGTTCGAAACGACCTCAGAAAGCACAGCCGGGACATTGCTGTAAAGATTAATACCCAAGTGATTGAGCACGTTTAGACTGAGGCTCATAGTATATTTATGTTCATTCATTACAGCACTCCCTGACGTGTCTTAGAATACTTCTACCAATTATTGTGCCGAGGCGAACGGGGACAGCGTTGCCTATATGTGTTCCGAACCTTTCTATAGAAAAAGGTAATTCCGGATCGACAAAATCGTACTCCGGGGGAAAGGTCTGCAAAAGAGCCCCCTCCCTTAAGGAAAGCGCCCTGTCTTGTTCCGGATGGCCGAATCGGCCGGTGCCGTAATTATAAAACTGCGTCGTGATGGTAGGAGCCAATGCATCCCACGACATGCGCGCATAGACTCCACCGTAGCTTCTACCCGATTCTTTCTTATGGCAGGGAGAGCGAAGGGCCTCGTCCCAATCCCTCCACGTACCTCCTGGCTTAGACTGTCTAATTCTCTCTAAATTTATTTCACCCATACCCATCGCTTGATGAAAGGAGTCTGTTGCCGATGCCCCGCCTGCTGTAATAACCTCAAGCTCCCCTATTACGCCTCGCACGGTTTCGTAACCGTCCTGAGTATGGGTGGGGGGAATGATATCAATCAGCCCTAATTTAGATGCCAAAAGAACTAATCGCTTCCGTGTTTGGGGCACGCCATATTCGGGACAGTAGACTTTATCCCAGAATAGATGGTAGCCTTGTTTCTCCAGCCCGGTGACGAAATCCAAAAACACTTTGCTCTTAGCTATCGCAGGGACATTCTCCATTGAGACTATATCGGGCCGTACTTCCTTGATCAGCTTCAAGAATGAACCTAATAAACCCCATCTCTCGTCAGAAGTGCGGCTCTTGTACTTTTGGGTATGAGTAGAAAACGGTTGGCACGGGGCACATCCAACGAGTATTTTGATGCAGCCCTCGGGATATAATGCTTCCAAATCGGCGCCGGTGAGCTCTTTGCTGATGTCTTTACAGATAAAAGTGCTTCGGTTGTTTGTTTCATAAGCATATTTGCAGGTTTCGTCGATATCAATACCGGCGACAACGGGAATCCCAGCCTTCATCAAACCATGAGTCAGTCCACCTATTCCGCAGAATAAATCTATCGCAGCTACGTTCAAGCTAACCATTGCTCTCTTTTCGATTATATTATAGCACCTTGCGATAGATGCCAATATTTTGTTCGGCTTCTCTCTTTGCCCTTCGGTGTCTTCTGAGCCACATTACCAAAGGCGGAATTGCATATATTACTTAGCGCTTAAAAGCAGCTGGAAAACTGCACATTCCGTCAGAATGTATAATCAACAACTGGGGTGATATAATCCCAATTAAGGAGTTGGTAATGGAAGAGAAGAATATACAAGAAATAAGGGGCGATATTGAGGCACAAATGAAGTTTCTAAGGAAACCATTATTTACCTCGATAGCTGCTCCTGACCCAGACTGGCATCTTAACGCCTGCTTAGACGTAGACTGGGATGTTTATGCGGAAGGATATAAGAAAGGAGGAGACATTCTCGTTCAATATATCATGGACAACGATTGGGACCAGGACTTTTTGGTTTATCCTATAGTATTTCTATATCGGCAATATCTGGAACTTCGGCTGAAGGAATTGATTCATGTAAGCTCGCGGTTGCTTGACCAAAATATTGATATTCCGCGAGACCATAACCTAGTCTCACTATGGAGTAAAGTCAGTCCAAATATCGAACAAGTTTGGCCTGATTCTCAAACAAAGAGGCATCTTGAGGCAATTAAGGACAGACTGGAGGAATTATGTAGTGTAGATCCGAAGTCATATGCTTTTCGGTACCCTGAAGACACAAAGGGCGCACCTACTTTAGCTGGGATGAGACAAATCAATTTGAGACGGTTAAAGGATGTGGTACAGGCAATATCCAACGTTCTTGATGGCAGCAGCTTAGGAATGGGAGAATACCTAAACGCAAAGCATGAGATGATGGCTGAGTATCGAGCTGAGATGGCTCAATATGGTGAATACTATTGAGAAACTTGTATGGGGAGGCGTGATAGGATGGGTAATATCAGCGACTTGACGATTCCCGAGTTTATTTACTTGGATGACCAGAAGGTTGATATGGCTTTGTGGCATCTTCGGAGGCACTCGAACCCACGGCCACTGCTCAGAAAGCAGCCGCTATCTACCTCTGCAGCTCGATAATTACCTTTAGGAAACTAGTAGACAGTAGTCTTTGGAATCTTGCTGTCAGATTGCTTCGGCTTCGCCTCGCAATGACAAACAAAAGTGGCCTGTTCCGAGCGTAAGTGAGGAATACTGAGGCGTAAGCTCAAAAATCGTCGAGCCAGCCGACAACCCCCGACCCTGCGTTCACGCAGGTGAGGGCAAAGTCCTTATTGGAAACCAGGTCTGACTCTGGAATGTCACTGAGGACGGCTACGGATTTTTGCCCCTTTATTATCGCCTCCTCAATTGCCGTTTTAAGAGTTACGACATCATCATAGAGGCATTTTACTTCCATCTCCAATTTCTTACTCCCTCGATTGACCATCACCTTGAATAATGTTAACAATAGCTGCATAGCCTGTCTATCACCAAAAAGTCATAGACACTTGAGCATCAAGGCTTTCCGGCTGTAGCCCAAAAGTACTAGGAGAGGGATTTTTCACTCTATAGATAAAATGCTTCTAAGTGAAAAAGGTTGCAGTCTAAATGGTACTGGCAGCAAATCCTAAACAAAATCAAAAATCAAAGGTCAAAAATCAAAATGACAAATCAAAACCCAAAAATTGAACAAACCCAAATATCAAAATCCAAATGACAATTGAAACCCAAATGTCCCGCCTGCCAAGGCTTGGCGGGCAGGCTAAATGACAAAACTATTCCCGTTTGTCCCTGGGATTTTAGGCTTTGGAATTTCGCTAGCCGAGGGTGAGGCTGGGCACTACATCCAGGTCATACCCGCTTATCTGGCCGGCTTGGAAATGATAATAACCACAGGCAGCCACCATAGCAGCATTATCAGTACATAAGTGGGGAGGGGGAATAAGAACCGGCACTGGCGAGTTGGCAAGGAACTGCTGGGTCAACATCTTATTGGCTGCCACTCCACCGCTCAGCAAAATCTGCTCCACCTTCAATTGCCTGGCGGCCTCAATTGTTTTGACAACTAATACATCGACTACAGCCAACTGGAAACTGGCTGCGGCATCGGCAACTGAGATTTCTCCCTTGTGAACAAGATGCCACAAAGCGGTTTTCAAGCCACTGAAGCTGAAATCATGGCTTCCCTTGAGCCAGGCCCGGGGGAGAGGCAAGCAAGGGATTCCAGAGCGACTGGCCTGTTCAATAGCCGGACCCCCAGGGTAGCCCAAACCCAAGATTCTAGCGGCTTTGTCAAAGGCTTCGCCGGCAGCGTCATCACGAGTCCGCCCTAACTTCTCAAATTGCCCATGCCCCCTCATCAATACCAAATCGCTATGTCCACCGGAGACAACGAGGCAGAGGCAGGGGAATTTCACTCCACAATTCACCCTCTCCGTTCCCTCTCCCTTCAAGGGAGAGGATTCAGGTGAGGGTGCCAGCCAATTAGCATAGATATGTGCCTCAAGATGATTAACCCCGATAAGAGGTAATTTTTTGGCTAAGGCAATTGACTTGGCCACGTTGACGCCGACCAACAGCGACCCGGCCAGGCCCGGGCCAAAAGTCACAGCAATACCGCTGATATCCTGCCAGGAGACTTCAGCCATTGCCTGGCTGACAACCGGGATAATAGTGAGGAGATGCTGCCTTGCGGCAACTTCGGGGACTACGCCGCCATAGCGAGCATGAATATCTATTTGTGAAGCGACAACATTAGAGATAATTTTGCTGCCGTCCTCCACTATGGCAGCAGCAGTTTCATCGCAGGAGGTTTCAATACCCAGAATTTTCATATCCTGTTAACTTTATAGCAATTCCTGGCACAATGCTAACACTTAACTAGCGTTACGGGCAAAATAAAAGCGAACAAGCCCTTTGCCACTCAGGTACTGCACGAGGCACAAACATCAACCCACCACCCCCTACCTTGAGTAGCTAAGGGCCTGTATAAAGCGTCCCGAGACTATGCTATTTTAAAAGCTACTAATGTTTCCTACCTGCTAATCACCAGGCTTGGCAACTTTCCACAGGGCTTTTACGGCAGCGATAACTGCAGCTGGTGCCACCAGAACAGCGATGTAGCCGAGTATGTTACCCAGTATTTCACCCACACGCAGTCCCGCAAGAGGAGCAAATGCGTTGCCGACGACAACCAGAGCTATCGTAGCCAGCAAGAAAAGCATAAACTCTTTGGCAGTTACGTTTAGAAAGCCGATTATTATTCCCAGTATTACCAGTACTACAATGATGGTCTGGTTTGCGGGCCAGAATATCCCTGCCAGAATGGCAAGAACAAAACCAATGATGAATGCCCAGAAACCAACGAAACCCAGGACTCCTTTTCCTCCTGTAGCCATATGTTATGTTCCTCCTTTTTATATATTTCGAAGACAGAGCCGGCTAGGCTTTGTCTTCGATAGCCGCTGAGGCAGCATTCTTTTTGACAGATTCTATGCCACTCTTGGCGCCGTCTTTCGACTTGTACCCTTCGCCAGAATTGGCAATCATCTGCCCGTTAGAAGCTACCAGCCTCCAGCGAAATTCGCCCTTAGCATCTTTATAAAGTTCGAATTTGGCGGGTATGTCTGCATCACCTCCTTTTTTTGTATTCGAGCTTTTCGTATTAGGATACCTCGCATTACGATACATTGTTATCCTATGCTCACAAAAAGTCAATAGGTTTCATGAAAAATTCATGAATTTTCCCATTATTACCTAAATATCAGGCGAAAATGACCCGGATTTCTAGCTGACGTACTCGTTCATATGATTAGTGACACTTCTTTTTTTGTCGTTGCGAGCCCCGACCTGTCGGGGCGTGGCAATCCCATTGGCTAAATTCCAAATGCCAAAATCCAAACTCCAAACAAATCCAAATATCAAAATTCTAAACTGTTTTGGTCACTGGTATTCTAGGCTTTGATATTATTTGGGATTTGGTGCTTGGGATTTAGGATTTCCTTTTCCGAGATTGCTTCGTCGCCTTCGGCTCCTCGCAATGACAAAAGGTTATTATCCAACGTTGCAAACATATAAAGTGTCACCCATCGATCTGAACTAGATCACCCAACAACGGGTTGCCTGGCTTTGTCCGGTATGCTAACGTAGCTTTGTATTTCAGGTGTTTTGAGCATGACTTCTATTATTCTCGCCGGTGGCAAAAGTTCGAGGCTTGGCCGGAGCAAGGCTCTTCAGGTTATTGAGGGTAAGAGTCTTATTCAGTGGGTGGTTGACCGCCTGGCTATTCTCAGCACAGAAATCATCATAGTGACTGCCCATGGCGAAGCAATTCCCTGCTCCTCGGCTGTAAGGATAAAAACGGTAGCCGATATTTATCCGGGAAAGGGTCCGCTGGTGGGCATTTACTCAGGTTTAATAGCTTCATCAAGTTCGCGGACTATCATTGTTGGCTGTGATACACCGTTTCTGAGCGTTAGCCTGCTTGAGTATATGACTCAAATCTGTTCTACATTTGATGTTGTTGTTCCCCGGATAAAAAATAAATTAGAGCCCCTGTGCGCAGTGTATTCTAAGAATTGCTTAGCCCCAATCCAGGAATTGCTGGAGCAAAATGAACCGAGGATTAGCGAACTCTTTAGGATGGTCAAGGTGAAGTATGTTGAAGAGGACGAGATAAACAACTTTGACCCGGAGCACTTAAGCTTTTTCAATATAAATAGCCAAGACGATCTGGAGAGGGCAAGAAAGCTGGCAGCTGAGAAAGGATGGCTGCCTAAAGATAATTAAAGTTATTTATGAGCCTGGACACCGGGTGCTTCAGCCTGATGGGTAACTTTGGCTAGCTCATGAGCGTCCCCCTTCAAGGGACTGGGGCCGAGCTTCTTAATTTCTGAAATAAAATCAGTGACAACCTGAGCAAATCTCTGCCCCTCGGCAGCGGAAACCCACTCCAGCTTTAGCCGCTCTGGCTCGATTCCAAGCTGGGGCAAGAGCTTTTTGAGAAGCAAAATCCTCCTCAATGTTTTGTAGTTCCCCTCCAGGTAGTGACAATCTCTAGGGTGACATCCTCCTATAAAAACACCATCAGCTCCTAGTTTAAAGGCTTCCAGAATATACACAGGAGCTACCGCTCCAGAACACATTAGCCTTATCATTCTTAAATTCGGTGGATATTGGAACCGGCTTATCCCGGCAAGGTCAGCACCGGCATAGGCACACCAATTGCAACAGAAGCCAACAATTCTGGGCTCAAAGTTATCCATCTTCATACTCCTGCCAAAGCAGCGCTAAGCATTGCCGAGATTTCTTGTCTGGTAAATCCTCGCTGCTGAACAGCGCCGGAGGGACAGGCAGCACAACAAGTGCCACAGCCCTTGCACAGAGCTTCGTTTACAACAGAAACTCCCTTTTCCCGATTCACAGCTATTGCCCCATAAGGGCAGAGGACCTCGCATACGCCACAACCACTACATAGTGCCTCGTTCACGGAAGCGACAATGCCTTCGCCAATTATGGCATCCTTAACCAATATGGTAGTAGCACGAGAGGCAGCAGCTTTGGCCTGGGCAATGCTTTCCTCAATGGATTTTGGCGCGTGAGCCAACCCGCAGACAAAGACCCCGTCTGTGGCAAAGTCAACAGGACGAAGTTTGACATGCGCTTCCAGGAAGAAGCCGTCTTGATTCACGGGCACTTTGTACAGCATGGCAAGCTCCCTCACATCCGGTGAAGAGGCCATCGCTACACTCAGGGCAAGGAAGTCAGCATCAATAACTACCTCATCGCCAAGCACTTTATCCTTAACCTGAACCCTGAGCAGAAGCTGACTACCTTTTCTCTCCTGTCTTACCCGAGGTTTATCTTCCAAATCGTAATGCAGAAAGATAATCCCCTTCCGCCTTGCCTCCTCATAATACTCCTCATAAAATCCGTATGTCCTTATATCCCGGTAAAGGATATAAATGTTCATCTCAGGTTTCATCTCTTTAAGCTTCAAGGCATTCTTAATTGCCTCGTTGCAGCATACCCTGGAGCAATAAGGCCGTTCGTCATTTCGACAACCTACGCACTGAATCATTACCAGATTGTCACAGTTGATGATATCCGGGTTTTTCTTTACTATTTCTTCCTCAAGTTCAAGTTGAGTAAGCACTCTGGGGTCTCTTCCATAGAGATATTCGTCCGGCTTATATTCTTCGGCTCCGGTGGCAATTATGGTGACACCATGGTCTATCTTTTCTATAACCCTACCTCTATACCTCATTATTTCTGTGGTGAAGTTGCCGACATACCCATGGACGTCCACAATCCAGGTATCTGTATATACTCTAATCTTGGGGTGTTCCTGGACTTTCTTAATAAGCTGGCCAAGAAATTGCTGGACGTCATCGCCGTCAATATTGTAATGTATCCTTCTGGCTACTCCACCAAGCACGTTGCTTTTCTCGATAAGATGAACCTCGAATCCCTGTTCCGCTAATGTTAAGGCGCTGGTCATTCCCGCCACCCCTCCTCCAATAACCAATGCCGCACGGTTGACCGGAAGAGATAAAGGCTTCAGAGCCTCAATCAGCCTGGCTTTGGCTACCGCCATTCTTATTAGGTCTTTTGCCTTCTCAGTTGCCTTATCCGGCTCACGCATATGTACCCAGGAGCACTGGTCTCGAATATTCGCCATCTCAAAGAGATACGGATTGAGTCCGGCCTTTCTGATCGTTTCCCGGAACAAAGGTTCGTGAGTCCTCGGGGTACAAGACGCCACAACAACCCGATTAAGCTTGTACTCTTCAATTACTCTCTTTATTTTCTCTTGAGTATCCTGAGAACAAGTAAAGAGATTTCTCTCAGCATAGACCACATTGGGCAAGGTCTTGGCAAATTCAGTGGCATCAGGGACATTTACATACCCGCCGATATTGATTCCGCAGTGGCAGATGAAGACGCCGATTCTTGGCTCTTCTCCCAGCACATCTTTTTCCGGCGGGTACTCCCTTTTCCTGGTCAAAGTATTCCTTGCCGAGGCCAGAAAAGCAGAAATCTCACCAGCAGCACCACTCGCCTGCATCACTGTCTCGGGAATGTCCTTAGGTGCCGAAAAAGCCCCACAGACGAATATTCCGGGCTTGGAGGTCTCCACCGGTGAGAAAGGCTTTGTTTGACAAAAGCCATAAGGATTAAGCTGGATTCCAACCTGCTTAGCGAGCTTAACTAATTCCGGGGAAGACTGGAACCCTACAGAAAGAACCACCATACTGAATTTCTCGGTCCTTGTTACGCCGTCCTCGGTAGTAAATCTGACTACCAGGTCACCTGTGCTATCTACTGCTTCAATGCTGTAAACCTTCGACCTGACGAAGTGTATGCCGATTTCTTCCCTGGCACGTTCGTAGTATCTATCAAAATCTTTGCCGTAAGTCCTGAGGTCCATGAGGAAGATAGTTATATCCAGGGGAACAGTACTATGCTCCTTGGCAATCATAGCTTCCTTAATGGCATACGTACAGCAGACGGAAGAGCAATAAGGTCTGTTGTGCTTGGCATCCCTGGAGCCCACACATTGAATGAAAGCTATTTTCTGTGGAGGGACTCCGTCAGAAAGCCGTTGTAAGACGCCCTGGAAGGGTCCAGAAGCACTTAATATACGCTCGAATTCAATACTGGTGACTACGTTGGGAAGTCTGCCATAACCAAGCTCATAAAGTTCACTGGGGTTATAGCATTCATATCCTCCAGCGAAGACAACTGCTCCCACTTTCACTTCCTCAAACGTGTCTTTCATGGAATGGTCAATAGCCTTGGCTTCACATCTGTCAACACACTCAAGACATTGGATGCATCCCGTGACCTGCCCGGCAAGGCACCGATTTGCCTCCTCACATGCTTCCGATACCGGATAACCCAAAGTAACTTCTTCAAAACCTTTCCTCTGCTCCACGGGGATTTCCGCCATTTTATGCTGTGGCTGCTCCCCAAACCGATTCTTCAACCTCTGGATTTCCTCCGCTGTCAGTTTCTGAGGTTCCACTCTTTCTTCTACCGGCAAAGGCACGCCACGCAGGAACGCATCTATGGAGCGGGCAGCCCACCTGCCTGCTGCCATTGCGTCCACTACGAAGGCTGGACCGGTGACCGCATCACCGCCGGCAAAAACACCCTCGATATTGGTGGCACCGGTACCGGGGTCCACTTCTATGGTTCCCCGCTTGGAGAGTGAAACGCCCAGTTCCTTAACAAAATCCGTTTTCGCCACCTGTCCCGTCGCAGCTATAACGGTATTTATAGGAAGTTGAAACTCAGAGCCTTCAACAGGTACTGGGCGAGGGCGTCCCGAAGCATCGGGAGCGCCAAGCTTCATCTTGATAAGCTCAACTTTAGAGAGCCTTTTATTCCCGATAAAACGGCTAGGAGCAACAAGAAATTCAATCTTGATGCCCTCTGCCTCTGTAGCATCAATCTCTTCTACAGACGCCGGCATCTCTGCTCTGGTACGGCGATAGAGGATGGTAACTTCTTCAGCCCCCTGGCGTTTAGCTGTCCGGGCACAGTCGAGCGCCGTGTTTCCGCCACCGATGACAGCGACTTTTCGGCCCACTCCTACTTTCTTACCAAGGTTCACATTGCGTAAAAACTCAACCCCCTGCACAACGCCGGGAAGGTCTTCACCAGAAACTCCTAGTTTCATCCCCTGATGAGCACCGATACCAATAAAGATAGCGTTGAATTCTCCTCTAAGCTCGCCTAGAGAAATATGCTTACCGACCTCGACACCGGTCTTTATCTCAACGCCAAGCTTCGTTATATATTCAATCTCCTTACGGACAAGTTCCTTGGGCAAGCGATATTCGGGTATCCCAACCTGGAGCATACCGCCCGGCTTGGGAAGAGACTCGAAGATAACTGCTTTATGTCCCTTAAGCGCGAGGTCATGAGCTGCGACCAGTCCTGCTGGTCCTGCTCCTATTATGGCAACGCTCTTCCCCGTGGGTTCAACAGTAGGTACCTCAAGTTTCTCTATATCGAAATCGTCAGTCGCAAATCTCTTGAGGTCTCGTATGGCTAGTGGCTCATCAAGCTGGCCACGATTACAAGCTTCCTGACAAGGAGCGTAGCATATTCGCCCACAAATAGCGGGGAGCGGATTCGTTGCCCTGATGAGCTTGTAGGCTTCTTCATTTTGCCCTTCAGCTATCAGTTTAATGTAGCCAGGAACGTTCATATGGAGGGGGCAGGCATCACGACAGGCGGCATGACAAAGGCGCTCTTCTTCTTTGTCAATCACACACTTTTTAGGAACTGCCTGAGGAAAGGGTGTGTAGATGGCACGGCGGGGCCCGAGTCCCATGTTGAATTCGCTTGGCATCACTACGGGACACCATTCGCTACATACCCCACAGCCAGTGCATTTATCCCAATCAACGAAAGTCGCCTTTTTGCGCAGCTTCACATTGAAATTTCCCGCCTCACCATTAATGCTCTCTATCTCCGTATAAGTAAGGAGGGAGACGTTTTGATGCGAGGCAACCTCCACCAACTTCGGAGAAAGAATGCACATGGAACAATCATTGGTGGGGAAAGTCTTATCGAGCTGGGCCATTACGCCCCCAATAGAAGGCGATTTTTCTACAAGGTAGACGTAATATCCGGATTCAGCAAGGTCCAAA
>JBGPRV010000013.1:0-17268 GCA_041489785.1 Dehalococcoidia bacterium
ACCTTTTAGAGAGTCAGGATACCCGTGTGCTTATAGATTGTGGGATGTACCAGGAGCGGAAGTACCAGGAGAGAAACTGGCAGCCATTTCCGTTTGACCCTCAGTCAATCGATGCTGTTTTTTTGACTCATGCCCATCTTGACCATTGTGGACTTTTACCTAAACTGGTACGTGAAGGTTACCAGGGCCAGATATACTGCACTCAGGCGACGGCTGAGATAGCCGAGATTATCCTTCTCGATGCCGCAAAGCTGCAGGAAGAAGATGCTATATTTAAGCGGGAACGCCATAAAAGGGAAGGACGCCGTGGTCCTTTTCCGGAAATACCTCTTTATACTGTAAAAGATGCCGAAGCAGTTAAGCCGCATTTTTCCGCCGTAGAATATCTGAGTTGTGTCGGAATCAGCAGTAATGTCGAAGGCTGTTATTATGAAGCGGGTCATGTACTGGGGGCGGCAACCATAAGTATAAATATCCGACAAGATGGCAAGAACCATAGAGTAATCTTTTCCGGTGATATTGGCGAGCCTCACCGCCCGATAATAAATGACCCGACTCTTTTCGATGAGGCTGAATATATAGTTATAGAGTCAACTTATGGCGATCGTACTCACGAAGAACACGAGAACATCGATATTCAAAAACAATTACGCGATTGTATCAACAGGACGGTAAGCGCCGGGGGCAACATCATTGTTCCCAGTTTCGCTCTGGAGCGGAGCCAGGAGATGCTGTATCACCTGAACGAATTATTTTTACGCAAAGAAATTCCACCTTTACCTGTCTTTTTGGATAGCCCTATGGCAATACGGATTACCGAAGTATTTAAACATCACGCTGAACTCTTTGACAAAGAGATGATGCAGCGTCTGCGCCAGGGTAATTCTCTTTTTAATTTTGAAAACCTCAGAATAGTACAGAGTGAGGAAGAGTCCAGGGCCATTAATAACGTAAAGGAAAGCAGTATCATCATAGCTGGTAGCGGTATGGTAAACGGTGGCCGTGTAAAGCACCATATTGTCAATAACATCACGAGGGCAGAAAGCACAATATTATTTGTCGGCTATCAAGCGGAGGGAACGCCGGGCAGGATATTGCTGGACGGTGCCAGGGAAATCCGTCTCTTAGGGCAAATATATCCGGTGAAAGCGCATATTGAAAAAATCGATGGTTTTTCGGCCCACGCCGACCGTGATGGATTACTAGCCTGGCTAGCTGATATTCGTGTCCCGCCGCGCTGTGTATTTGTCACTCACGGGGAAGAAAAAGCAGCCACGAGCTTTGCGAAGGTCTTGAAAGAGAAGACTGGCTGGACCATAAAAGTCCCCCAATACAAAGATACTGGGAAGCTTGTTTAAATCGGTAAAGAAGGTTCAACTGTGAAAAACAAAAGTGGCCGCGGCTGGACTCGAACCGACGCCCCAAGTCTTATAAGAGCATACAACGTGCCCTTGGGCATTCCTGCTCAAGGGCATATTCTTTCATTTCACATGCAGGTATAATGTTGTGAATGCTAAGTGGCGTCGAAGGGTGCATGTACGATGAATTGGATGAGAACCAGCTTAAAGTATAGGAGGGGTCCATGATAGATGACATGGTCAGCTATTTCGTCTCTTTCTTTCAAAACCCCAGCGGTTCGGGGATTTATCTGGCCATAGCCATTGGTCTGGCTATAGCCTTCGGTGCGGTCTGGTTGGCCAGTTATTGGCCGCCACTCTTTAAGAAACCCTGGCTCTGGGCGGTCCTCGTAGGCAGTGCCTTTCTAACCCTGGTTGCTTTTTGCTTCATTCAAATTCCTCTCGAGATTTGGGCTGGACAAGCACTGAACCATTTCTGGAGTGAGGAGGTCCTCATGAACTGGATTTTGCTGGCGGCGATACCACAAATGCTCCTCGGCGGACTGGTTCAGGAAGGGTCAAAGCTGGTGCCCGTGGTCGTCTACTGGTGGCGTAGCGGTAAGAACATTGACCCCAAGCTAGGACTCGCTATCGGCGCTGTGGCTGGAGCTGGATTTGGCATCTTTGAAGCGCAGTGGGTGCACAATCTCGTCTTTGCCTCAGGGTGGACGTGGGGATGGGTGCAAAGTGGCGGCTTTGTGGCACTGGCTTATTTTTGGGAGAGGTTCTTTACCGTAGCCGCTCATATTGCTTTTTCCGCCCTGGCTGGCTATGGTCTAGCCAGGGGTTGGGGATGGCAGTTTTACCTCATAGCCTCTGTTCTGCACGGCTTACTGAACTATGGCGCAGTTTTGTGGCAGGCGGGACTCTTTACCGTCATTCCTGTGGAAATCTATATTGCCGTGCTAGCCGCGCTGGTAACGGCTTGGGCTTTGTGGCTCCGCTGGAGAAAGAGGGCAGCCACGGCTGAGCCTGCAATATCAGCTCCGTGAAGTTATGACCGTGAAAAAAAGCATTTTGGTCTGGGAGTTAGCAGGAATCGTCTTCATAGTTGTTTTGGGAACGATATTGCACTTTGTCTTCGAGTGGTCTGGGCGCTGGATTCCTATCGCCCCGATTGCCGCCGTGAATGAAAGTGTGTGGGAACATCTGAAGTTGGGTTTTTGGCCAGCATTGGCATATGCGGTTTTGGAATATAGCCGCTTTGGGAAGTCGGCGAACAATTTTTTCTTTGCCAAGACTCTAGGAATTTATCTAATACCAATCACTATTGTGGTCCTTTTCTATTTGTACACAGCTATCCTGGGGCACGGTCTCCTAATAGTTGACATTGCGATTTTCGTTGTAGCGGTCATAGTTGGGCAGTTGGTGAGCTATAAATTACTAATTGCCTCTCCATTACCGGAAAGGCTTAACCGTTTCGCCCCAATTGCTTTAGCGGTCCTGGGCATTCTCTTCGTGTTATTCACTTTCTACCCACCGCAAGTGCCGCTCTTCAGAGACTCCGTCACCGGCCTCTATGGCATTGCCGGATAGCACTTAGAAAAATATGAACTTAGAGAGTGGATATCTTCAATGCAAGAGAGCGGCACTCGGTGAATTGTACTCAAAGTTTCTCAGGTTCTATACTAGATTTTGCTATTAAGCGAAGTTATCATTAAGATATTGCCGGGAAAAGTCATCAAACCAAGAATAGATTATCTTGTAAAAGGAGGAAAACATGGCAGAGGAAAGAAAAAAACATTGGTACCACCACCGCCGCTCCCCGGCTTTCATAGCCCCTATTTGGTTCATCGGCTGGCTATTTACAGTCGGTTATGCCAATCTGGTCTGGTGGCAGATTTTGCTGGGCATAGTAGTCTGGCCATACTTTCTGGGCCGGGCAGTGGGCGGTTAAGAGAGCGCACTCTAATTTCGTACTCCGACTCTAAATCCAGCTATCAAAAAGAAAAGCAGTAGTGGCAGCGGCTGGATTTGAACCAGTGTCTAGACTGCGAGTGGTATAATTATATAACGCATATCATATTGGCTAGAATTCACAATGGCGCGTAGAAAAAAACCTGTATCATTCCGTACTTCAGAGGTGTCACACGTGGTCGGCGCTACCTATAACCAGCTTGTGTACTGGGATAAGACAGGCCTGGTGAGCCCGAGTCTGAGAGCAGCATCCGGAAGAGGTTCGCGCCGTCGCTATTCCGTGGAAGACATTTTCGAATTAAAAATACTGATGAAGTTGTTGGATAGTTCGCTGCCTCTACAGCGGATACGGTCGAGCTTCCGCTTCATACGAGGTCAATCTAGGACTTTATCATCCTTCGTAGTGCTCACGGATGGGAAGACAGTCTATTTCTACGAGGACTATGATGTTCTGGTGGACACGTTAAAGGAAGGCCAGACAGTATTACGTATCGCAGTTCAAGACTTGATTGCAGACGTACAAGCCAGGTTGACCAGCGGGCATTGAGTACAAGAGGAGCCCATCCTGTCTCGATTACAGAATGTGGCAGCAGCTGGATTTGAACCACTGTGCATTTCTTGGGTCACCCGTGTTGGCAAAAGAATGAACTAGTTGATATAATTTTGGTATAGCATAGGCAAGGAGGTAACGAATATGTGTCAGACTTGCAAGACCCACAATCCGGGGCAATCCGCCGCTAAACCTGCAGCGAAGCCGGCAAAGAAGAAGACGCCTGCCAAGAAGAAGTAAGAAACTGCTTGAAGTGGCAGCGGCGGAAGTTGAACCACAGGGGATAGGTGGTCAGTCTCGAAAAGGGTTCATTTATTTGAGAAAATAGCTGCACTGCCAACAATTGCCAGTGCTATCCCGATTCCCATAGCATTATTGGGAAGTAGCCACTGCCGCTATCTTTGCTGAACAGATATGCCAGGATAAAAAACACTGCGCTAAGACCAAATGGCGCAACGATTCTAGCTACCTTCATTTGCCCTCCAGAGCAATGCTATTCCAGATAATAACGCAATTAACTGAATACTCACAATTTGTTGAGGGGAATTCAGTAGGGGAACAATAAGTGGCAGCGAGTGGAGTTGAACCACTGACCAAGGGCTTATGAGTCCCCTGCTCTACCACTGAGCTACGCTGCCCGAAAAATAGTTTAGCACTGGCTAGGGAAAACGGTCAAATTAAGGGACGCTTTTTCGCTCGTAATGACAAGGAGAATTGGAGCGGTTATAATCTAATGCGGCGATGTCAAGCTGCACAGGAGGCGTAGATTGAAAGAGCCGTTTGCCAAATTCGTAGAAAGCAAGCTGGGGTCTGATGTCTTGCTCATCACCTGTGGCTTGCCCGGCACCTGGAAAACTGAGACGAGCGAGGAGATTTCCAGGATTAAAGGCTACTCTATCCTCCGGTCCGACCTGATCAGGCTAGAGGTACTGAAGAACGAAGATATATTTGATGAGAAGGTCGCCTCGGATATGAGCAAACGAACAATGGTTTATGATGAGACATTCCGACGGGCAGACGAGGCCCTGGAGAAGGGCGATAGTGTAATACTCGATGCCACCTTCATCACCCAATCGTTGAGAAGACGGGCTGCTGAGATAGCCGCTAAACATAATAAGACATTTGTCATACTCCAGACCCATTGTCCACAGGAGGTAGCCATCGCCCGGGTACTAAGACGTAACAAAGAGGATTACGAATCGAATGCCCTCACCGAGCAGGCCTACCTCAACAATAAAAAGAAGTTCGAAAAAGTGGATGTGGATGACTTGAAGCGATTGTACCCCAGGCTCAAAATTATTCACCTGACAGCTGATACCCAATACGACCCGCCCGAAGATTGGTATATCATTGGTGTGGAAAAGAGATAGAATTGGAAATAGATTTACACATCCATACCAGGACCGGCTCGGATGGCAATCTCCCTATCGAAGAGGTTTTCCAGGAAGCCAAAAATAGAAATATTGATTTAATCTCGATAACTGACCACGATTCTATAGACTGCCAGGAAAGGGCTATCGCCCTGGCGAGAAAGCATGGCATATCTTACATCGCAGGGGTGGAATTAAACGTGACTTTCCATCACCCTGAGGGCAATAAAGATGTTTCCCTGGATTTTCTGGGATATGAGTATGACATCGGCAATCAAGAGTTAAAAAGCAAGCTTCAATTGATAAAAGAATATAGGAGAAGAAGGGCGCGTCAAATTTTGCAGAACCTGAATGTTGAGTTCGATAAAGAGGGTATGGCAAGATTTACCGGAGAAGACCTCAGGAAAATAGAGGATAGTGTGGACGGCGTGTTCGGGCGACCACATATAGCGAACTACCTGGTGGGAAAGGGGATTGTAAAGGATAAGCAAGAGGCTTTCGATAAATATCTGGTCAAATGCGATGCTCCCAAATATCCCCTTTCTTTGGCTGAAGCCTCAAAGTTGATCAGGAACGCCGGGGGCATACTGGTACATGCCCACCCCGGTGACTCCAATGGAACATCCCTGGTGAGCATAGCGCATGATTTAGAGGAACAAACGAAGGTCATAGAAAAATATATGCTACAATACATTGATGGTGTTGAGTGCTGGCATACGGAACATGACGAGAAAACCACAGCACACTATATTGAATTTGCCAGAAAGCACAATATGTTTATGACCGGCGGCAGCGATTGTCATCAAAAACCGCTTCTTATGGGCACATTGGATATACCTGACTGGGTTGCTGAGCAGTTCAAGCTAATGCCATTTTCACGGAGATAAAAAGATGAAGAATTATGACGTCAAAGACCTCTCCCTGGCCCAAGAGGGCAAACTTCGCATTGATTGGGCTGGCAAGGAAATGCCAGTCGTCAAACTAATAGGGGAAAGATTTGGCAGAGAAAAGCCCCTGGCAGGAGTGCGTGTTTCTGCTTGCCTCCATATCACTACAGAAACAGCCAATTTAGCTTTAGCTCTAAAAGAAGGTGGTGCCGAAGTAGTTCTATGCGCCTCCAATCCTTTAAGTACCCAAGACACCGTAGCTGCTGCCCTGGTGGACTATGGCATTCCCGTCAATGCCATTAGGGGAGAGGATAACGAGACTTACTACAAACATATCATCACCGCCCTGGAGCATAAGCCACAGATTACCATGGATGATGGTGCGGACCTGGTTTCCACCCTTCATAAGGATTACGCCAAACTGGCTGCTAACGTCATTGGCGGCACTGAAGAAACGACCACGGGGGTCATCAGGCTGAGGAACATGGCCAAGGCCGGTAAATTGATTTATCCTATTATTGCCGTGAACGATGCTCAAACTAAACATTTCTTTGATAACAGATATGGAACGGGGCAGAGCACAATTGATGGCATCACCAGGGCTACCAATATACTCTGGGCGGGGAGGAAAGTGGTTGTTTCTGGCTATGGCTGGTGTGGCAAAGGAATAGCTAAGCGAGCTCAAGGGCTCGGGGCACAAGTTATCATCACCGAGATCCAGCCTATCCCGGCTCTGGAGGCTGCCATGGATGGCTATCAGGTCATGCCTTTGATTAAGGCTTGTGAGATCGGAGAGGTCTTCATCACCACCACTGGCGATATCAATGTCATTGATAAGGCACACATTTCCCGGATGAAGGACGGGGCTATTCTGGCTAATAGCGGCCATTTCAATGTAGAAATAAATATACCGGCTTTGGAAAGCCTGGCTAAATTGAAGAAACGAATACGTTCTTCTATTGATGAATACACTTTAGGCGATGGACGGCGTATCTATCTGCTAGGAGAGGGCAGGCTAATCAATCTAGCTGCCGCCGAGGGACACCCGGCTAGCGTTATGGATATGAGCTTTGCTAACCAGGCTCTATGCCTGGAGTATCTCACCAAGATGCAGGGAAAGCTTAAGCCCGCGGTCTATCCTGTACCGGAAGAGATTGACCAGGAGGTAGGCAAACTGAAGCTCGCCTCCATGAATATCACCATTGATTCCTTGACCAAGGAGCAGAAAAAATACCTCGAAAGCTGGGAATTGGGAACATAAAAGGAGTAAAAATGGCGAATAGCTTTAATCAAGCGGATTCTTATTTAGCCACTGCGGAGTCAGTCACCGAGGGACATCCTGATAAGCTATGTGACCAGATTTCAGACGCTATCCTGGACGCCATGCTGGGACAGGATCCCTTCGCCCGGGTGGCCTGCGAGGTCTCCGTGGCTATGGGTATGGTGATAGTTCTGGGTGAGATTACCTGCAAGAGTTATGTGGAGATTCCCGAAATTGTGCGCCAGGTAATTAAAGAAGTAGGCTACACCAAACCTGAATATGGCTTTGATTATCGGACATGTGGAGTCATCGTCTCAATTAAGGAACAGTCAAGAGACATTGCTGCCGGAGTTAGGCAATCTTTAGAAGCACGAACAGAAGTAACAACCGATGAAGTTTTGGATAAAACTGGTGCTGGTGACCAGGGAATGATGGTTGGCTTTGCCTGTAAAGAAACTCCTGAGCTTATGCCTTTGCCTATTGTGCTAGCACACAAGTTGTGCCAGAGCTTAGCTCGAATAAGAAAAGACAAGACCATACCTTATCTGAGACCTGATGGTAAATCTCAGGTAACCGTAGAGTATAGTCATGGAATACCTAAGAGGGTGGTTTCTGTTGTCCTGGCTGCTCACCATGACCCCAAGGTGAAACGTAGTGTCATTGAGCATGACCTTATAGAGCAGGTGGTTAAAAAGACCATTCCTGCCAAATTGCTGGATAAGAAGACTGAATACTTCATTAACAGTGCTGGGCAATTCGTCATCGGTGGTCCCGTGAGTGACACAGGTTTTACCGGGCGCAAAATCATTGCTGATAGTTATGGCAGTGCTTGCCGCCATGGTGGGGGCTGCTTTTCAGGCAAAGACCCCACTAAGGTAGACCGCTCCGCCGCTTATATGGCCAGATATGTCGCCAAAAATATAGTAGCTGCTAGACTTGCCGATTACCTCGAGCTTCAGGTTGCCTATACTATCGGAAAAGCTCACCCCCTATCATTATCCATCGAGACATCCAGTACGGGAAAGGTCCCTGATGAAATCATATTGAATCTCATAAACAAGCATTTCGACTTTCGCCCTGAAGCTATTATGAGGACTTTAGGCCTGCGCCGCCCCATTTACCGCCAAACTGCTACTTACGGCCATTTTGGCAGAGAAGACCTTGACCTGCCCTGGGAGAGAACGGACAAGGCCAAAATCCTAAGAAAAGAAGCGGGCTTGTAAAAGTGCCAAACCTGAAACTAAATTAAGAGTCCTCTTAGCACTATGTCCTGACTTAGCAATTTGTCATTTTGTGTAGCCGACAGGTAGCTTAACAAAGAATTCTGGAAGAAGTCCCAACCAAAATCGCCATAGGTGCTGAAGTTACCGCTGGTGCATGAGAAGATTTGGACAACGGTAATCCATCTTCTCAAACCTGGTGTGTTCTACCACAATGCGGGCACTTGATTTGTGGCTCTTTGAAATTGGGTGGCACTCGCAACCTGGCACCGCAGTCACATGTAATGGTGTTATAGTTACTCAGCCGCCACATTACATCTGAGGTCTCACGAGCCCGCTGTATCTCGTTTAGTTCACCCGCTTCACCCTCCAGCTTTATCGTTGTTATTGGGACTGTTGTGGCGGCAAGGCTGGCAGCAGGGATAACCCCCTGACCTCCGTGAATCTGGTGGTAAGCCTGGTCATAATCGTTAAAAGAGGCGCCAGCCATGGCACGTAGGATGCGTATCCTCTCTGATATAGGGGGGTGGGTGCTGGAGAGGTCACTGGCTTGCATGCCTTTCTGGCGGAAAGGATTGACGATATACATAGGGGCTGTAGCCTTATTGGCTGATTTTAACTGCCCAGTCGTGGTACCCAGTTTTTCCAGGGCTGAGGCCAGTCCTTCAGGGTATCTAGTGTAGAGGGCTGACGAGGCATCTGCCAGGTACTCTCTCTTCCGCGAGATGGCAAAGTAAATGAGCTGCGCAAAAATCGGCGCCAGTATCATAAATACGAGTGCCACGACCAGAATTATTATCTGGCCTTGCCCACCACCTTTGGATGAGGAGCTTCTTCTTGACCCGGTCATGCTGCCCCAAAACAGGAAACGTGACCCATACCAGGCCAGGAGCACGATAGTGCCGAGCAGGATACTACACATCGCCATGAGCAGCACATCCCGGTTCTTGATGTGAGATATCTCGTGGCCAATGACCCCCTGCAATTCATCGCGGTTTAGTTTTTGGAGCAGTCCCGAGGTAATAGCTACGGATGCCCGATTGGGGTCGCGGCCAGTGGCGAAGGCATTTAATGCCGGGTCATCAATGATATACAGGTCGGGCATTTTCTCCAGACCGGAGGCAATCTTCATTTCCTCAACCACATTGTACAGGCGGGGGTGGTCATCACGCCCGATTTTCTTCGCCCCCGACATGCTAAGCAGGATACTATCACCCTGAAAATAGCCGATTAAACTCAAGATTGCCCATACTAATAGGGCGATGACCAAGCCCGCAATAGCTCTATCAAAGAAGTACAGGCCCAGGAAATAGCCAATCAGGATCAGTAATGCTCCCATGACCATTGTCAGCACTACCGACCTTATTTGATTAGACCTAATCTGTTCCCACACAGCGGAAGAATCTTTTTACTGAGTGAAACTAACCTTGACCGCTTCTCTTTCGGCGGTTGCAGTAACCTCGAAGAATTCACTGGCCTTGAACCCGCCCATGCTGGCTACAATGTTAGATGGAACCATCTGCGTCTGGTTGTTGTATTTCAGGACTGAATCGTTGTAAAACTGGCGAGAAAAGCTTATCTTATTCTCGGTTGAGGTAAGCTCCTCTTGAAGTGCCAGAAAGTTCTGATTGGCTTTCAGGTCGGGGTAGCGTTCCACTACAGCCAGTAAACGGGTTAGGGCTGAACTCAGCTCGCCTTCGGCCTTGGCTCGCTCACCGGCTCCAGCAGACGACGCTTGCTGGGCAACAGTACGAGCTTTGGTTACTGCTTCCAGGGTTTCCCGCTCGAATTTCATATACCCCTTGACAGTTTCCACCAGGTTGGGAATCAGGTCATGGCGTCGTTTTAGCTGAACGTCAATCTGCGCCCAGGCGTTCTTGACTTGATTACGCAGCCTGACCAGGCCGTTGTAGAGAATTAGGAATGCGATAAGAAGAACCACAACAACACCGATAATGATATAAACTGCTAGCATATTAAACCTCCTTAACTAATATTCTCTGGGTGTTGCTTAATCGCCATCGCTGCTTTACTGTGGGGCTCCGAATACTTCTTCTAAGAAACTGATAACCTGTTCCCTGGAATCATGTTTTGGCGGATGTTCCCCAGCCAGACGTCTTATCAGTTGAGTAACCTCACCTCCGTCAAGCCACAATCCATGTTCATCACGGCATATGTCGATGAGGATTTCAGGCTGTCCGCCTATCGCTGTTTTTTTCATCTTATGGCCACAGAGGGGGCAATTCCGTTTCTTTTCTGGTGAAGCGGCTTCCTGAGAGTTGAGGATGCCATCAAAGAACGCCTTTGTCTCTTTAAGACCCTGTGACTTAAGCAAAAGCTCAAGCTCTCCAGAGTCAAACCACACCCCCTTACAACTATTACAATAATCAAGCTCAATATTATGATACTCAACGACTACCATAGCGTATTTACAAACAGGGCATATCATTGTTTTCAGACCTCATCAGGTGGTTTTAATAGTGTAGATGCTCGACGAAGCCATGTCAAGGTTGTTATTGTATAAGATTCAGATAATACCAAGGAGGTAAATGTATTGAGAATTAGCTCTTCGCCCTTCGGCGTCTTCTGAGCCAGATTACCAAAGGCGGCACCCAGGCCCAGCAGAAGATGCCAAGCCAGATGAGCACAGTGGCTAGACCTCTGCCAAATGTGGTCAGCCCACGCACTGCCGATTGTAAAGCAGCGGAGGCGTTCCAGGGTTCAGCCAATCCCTTGGTTTCCTGTAGGGTTACTTCAATAAGTGCCGTCTCCGAGGTCTGCTCCAGATATTGCATGCGGCCTTCAATTTGTTCAATCTGCCCTCTCACCTTGGAAAGCTCGCTCTGCACCTTCAACATTTCCTCTACGGTCTCTGCCTTCTCCATCAGGGCTAGATACTGGGCTTCGGTCGCTAGAAGGTTGCTTAGCTGAGCTTCCAGGTCAACATATTCCTCAGTTACATCTGTTGCCGTGGTAGTCTCGTAGGGCACGGCTATAGCCAACTGGCGAAGTCTGGCAAAAGCCTCGTCAAATTTTTCAACAGGAACGCGGATGGTGATGTGACCCGAAACCCCCCGTTCATATTCATGTTTATATGAGGAAACTACATAGCCGCTGAGCTCATCAGCCATATCAACAACTTCATCCATAGTCTCGGCTATATCTGCCACCTCCAAAGTTATGGAGCCGGTTTTTACGATTTTGCGGTCTTTCGTTAGTTCATCAGGAATCCCGCTTTCATCTTGCCCTCCCTCACCAGGTATACTAGGTGCTTCTGATGGCGAAGCACCACAGCCACTGATTAGCACTAACCCCAGAATTAGCAGTATTGAAATTGAAACTTTGAGCAGCTTATTTATTTTTGCCTTCTTGATCATTGCCTTTATTCCAGCAACCTCCCAGAAGCGGTTTGGTAATATTATAACATAGTAGGCTGAGATCTTGAGGGTTGGGGGGCTTTAGACAATCTCTATCTCTATATCATCCACGCTCTTTACCACTTTCCTCAAATCAACCAGGGCTATGGTGCGCTCGGAGATATAATGTCTATAAGCTGAAGAGGTGAATATAGTAAGGCATCTCCTGCCATACATCGTGGGTGGGGCATCGGGCTGGTGAGACCTTATCAAGACATTTTTGCCCAGGCGGGACATGATTTCCTTGAACCAACCTCGCCCGAATTGAGGTCTCCCGGTATAGGGATCGATTCCCAGGAACTTCCCTGCCCTTTCCTGCCAGTCCCCCCAGGTTATTTGATGCCATTCGGCACTACCTGGCTTTATCCTGTTTATATCTTCTAAACCTGACACATCGGGGAGTGCTCCATGCAGAGCAATGATTCCATTTGGCGTGGACACGGCAAGCGGCAACATGGAAAGGACCTCACTATATCGCTGGCGAAGTTCGGCATCCAGTCCTTCCCAGAAATCGGCAGGGTGGAAGCTGAATACAGCATGGCCTTCGTGATTTCCCATAAGCAGGTAAAGAGAATCGGAGTGCTCAAGTTTTTGCCCAAGCAAAAAGTTAATGTTCTCCATAGAAGCTGGTCCCCGGTCAACATAGTCCCCCAGGAAAACTAGCTTATTCTGCGACTTGAGATACCTGTGGATAATTTTCTCCGTGGCTTCGAGGTCACCATGAGTATCACCAACGAAAATGACTTTGCCTGACTCCAACTGTATCAACTTTGCTTCCGAGGCAAACCTCTTCTCTGCCTCGTTGAGCAACTCTTTTATTTCTTCTCTGGTCATACTACAAAGCCTGCCGGTTCGAAAAAGTATACACTTTCATCAGCATAGATGTTTTTTGTGATAAAAAGCAATACTGGCTCTGGAAAGCCTCGCCCATAATTGTTTTTGCTTGAGTGCTTTTGATATGATGCGAGTATGAAAACAGGCCTGGTTTATGACCCAATCTATCTGGAGCATGATACCGGTGACCACGTGGAGAATTCTCGCAGGCTGGTAGAGGCGATGTCCTATTTGAAAGAGACTGGAATTAAGGAGAAACTCACCTGTCTGCCTCCGCGCCCCGCCTTGCTAGAAGAGCTAGAGATGGTACATGCGCCAGAGTATATTTCTTATGTTAAGAGCAAAGCGGAAAAGGGTGGTGGCTGGCTTGACCCTGATACCGTAATGTCTCCGAAATCTTACGAAGCAGCCTTATATGCTGCCGGTGGGGTCTTGGCGGCTGTAGAAGCGGTGATGAAGGGGAAAGTGGATAACGCCTTTGCTCTTGTTAGACCACCAGGGCACCATGCCGTTCATGATCGAGCAATGGGCTTCTGCATTTTCAATAATGTGGCAATCGCCGCTAAATTTGCCCTGAGCAAGTTCAATCTCAGCCGTGTTCTTATCGCTGATTTTGATGTTCATCATGGCAATGGGACTCAGGATGCTTTTTATGCCGACCCCAAAGTCCTTTACTTCTCCACTCACCAGTATCCCTTTTATCCCGGGACAGGATGGATAGATGAAACTGGAACGGGTGAGGGAGAAGGCACTACGGTTAACTTTCCCATGGCTGCCGGCTGGGGCGATGAGGAATGCTTGAGAGCCTTCAACGAGGTCTTGGTTCCAGTAGCCCGGAGATTTCAGCCACAACTCATCCTGGTTTCTGCCGGCTTCGATGCTCATTGGGCTGACCAGCTAGCTATGATGAGGGTAACTATCACAGGTTTTGCGCAAATGGCGATGATATTGAAGGAACTGGCTGCCGAACTATGCCAGGGACGTCTCGTTTTCACCCTGGAAGGTGGCTATAATCTTCGCGTGGTTGCTTCTTCCATCAAAGCTGTCTTTGATGTACTGCTGGGTAATTCTGAGATAGATGACCCTTTGGGGAAAGCATCAATGGCAAGAAAGCCCGAGGGATTTGACGAGCATATCGAGGCAATAAAAAGAATACACCACCTAGAAGGAAATTAAATCAAAATTCAAAAACCAAAATGCAAAATGACAAGGTAAAAAGTGACAAATCCTGAGCACCAGATGCGAAGTGAAGTGGGTTTCTGTATTTAAATTTTGAATTTGTGTGGCGTTTAGAGCTGGGTATTGGGAATCGGTTTGATATTTCTAACTAGGCAGTTTTCTTAGCCCAAGGCAGCAGCGCACTCCACTCCCCCTTTTCCCACACCACCAACAGTTGACCAGCAATGCATAAGGAAGAATATATCCCAGTAGTAATGCCGACAAGGAGCGCTAATACCAAGGTACGGATAGTTACTCCGCCGAGCAAATAAAGCGCCACTATAACAAAAAGTGTAGCTAAACCGGTATTCAGAGAGCGGCCCACCGATTCCATAATGCCGCAGTTCGCTACTACTTCAAAATCGCTGCTAACCCCACGTTTCAAGTTTTCTCGAATGCGGTCAAAGACGACTACAATATTGTTCACACTAACGCCAACAACCGCTAATACTCCCGTAACAAATAAGGAATCGACCTCCATACCGGCTGCCCAACCCAGGATAGAGAAGATAGCAATGACTATCACTAAATCATGGAGCAAAGCTAGAACGGCACAAATGCCCCAGCGGAAAGGCTTGGGCATCTTGCGGAATGCCCAGGATATATAGAGTAGGATGCCTATCGAAGCAATGATAACAGCGATAGCCGTGTTGCGTACTGTCGCAGCAGCTATAATCGGTGAAACTGTGTAAAGGCTGCTATCTGTAATGTTGGTAGCCAGTCCTGCTTTTAATCCTTCCTTCAACTGAGTATATTCGTCAGAAGATATTTCCTGAAGACGGATGAAAAACTCTCCCTCGGCAGTAGGCTGGATAGTTGCGCTACTATAACCCAAATCAGTCAACTCTTGACGCAACTGGCCTAGCTCCACTTCCTTGTCAAACCGCAAGGTTATGGCAGTGCCGCTGCTGAAATCTACCCCCCACTTCAGCCCAAAAACAGCCAAGGAGATTACGCCTGAGATGATTAATATAGCCGATATAAGAAAGAACCAGTGTTTTTTGCCAACAAAATCGATCATGCTTTTAACACTCCGTAGGCACGCGGGCTCTTTGCCAGGCCACTATTCACAACTGTGCGCAGAAAAGCCCTGGTAACCACAACCTGAGTGAACATACTCAAAGCCACGCCAATGAACAGCGTGGTGGCAAATCCCACCACCGTGAAATTGCCAAATGTTTTGCCGAGCCAATAAAGAACAGCACAGGCAATAAAGACGGTTACATTTGAGTCCCAAATAGCTGACCAGGACTGAGTGAAGCTCTGCTCCACTGCTCTTTGCAGTGTACTCCCACGCATCAGTTCCTCTTTCAAACGCTCGCATACAAGGACGTTGCCGTCTACCCCCATACCTACCGAAACGATGAAGCCGGCAATACCGGGAAGTGTAAGGACCACCGGAATGAGTCTAAAGACAGCCAAGGTTAAGGCTGCATAAACGACAAGAGCCAGGCAGGCGACCAAGCCAGAAACCCGATAATAGATTATCATGAACAGGATTATCAGAACCGAGCCGATTATCCCGGCAAGCAAGCTCTTCTTCAGGGAATCAGCCCCTAAAGTAGCCCCTATGTCCCTGCGCTCAACTATTGTCAGTGGAACATTCAGAGCACCAGAGTTCAACTGTATTGCTAGCGTCTTGGCTTCATCCAGGCTAAAGTTGCCTTCAATTACGCCCTGCGCCTCGATCACTGCATCTACCCTTGGTGCTGAGATAAGCTCATTGTCGAGGAATATGCCAAGGGGCTTATACAGGTTGCGGGTGGTGATTTGCTTAAAAAGAAGCGCCCCCTCCGCATTCCATTCAAAAGCTATCTCTATCTTATTTGTATCTGAGTTCAGACGCGGAGTGGCATTGGGTTTCAAATACTTTCCGGTAAGTTCTTCCTCTGTCCCATTGCTGCCAACTGCCTTGGCTATAACCCACGTCGTATTTCCAGTGGCATTAAGCACCTGTTCTCGGAAATCCAGTTCGGCAACTTGCCCAATAAGCTTAAGGGCTTCATCAATGCTCTTCACTCCCGGAAGCTGAACTAGAATGAAACTACCCTGTTCGTTTTGCATTGTCTGGACTATCGGCTCGCTGACGCCGTAGGCATTAACCCGCCGTTCGATTGTTTGTCTTGCACCCTCAAGAGCCTGCGCATCTGTCTGCGATGGATCCTTTGCACTCAAGTTAGCGCTGTAAATCAACTGACTGCCACCCTGGAGGTCAAGCCCTAACGTGAACCCCGTGCGGCCTGGTATTCCGTGATTGGGCAAGACTACCCACAGGGCAAATCCAAAAAGAATTACGATAAAGATAAGTAAACCCTTGCTGCCTTTCTTCAATTGGTCACCCGTCCTTCATGATATCAAAAAACAAACAGAAAAAGATACTAGATGCACTTTTTATAACAAGCCGTACCACAATATCACTTCTCTAATTCATTGCGCACCAAGGTTAACGCTTCTTCTTTGGTGCTTAACTCACCGCTGGCATGAGCCTCGTTGACCATGGCGAGGAGTTTGCCAATCAGTGGGCTTGGCGCTAAGTCAAACTTGTTCATTATATCATGGCCATCAATGAGTTCCACAGGCAAGATTTTAGCCTGCTGCTTATCATGCTCCGTCAGTATGTAGTTTATCAATTGGCAATGTTTTCTCCATTCTTCCATGGATGCCAGGGGCCCGCGGCTGGCCAGATAATCGGCTAAAGCCAGGAGTAGGATATCAATGCCGACCTCGCCGGTATCTCGAAAGTAGCGATAAATTGCCCGTTGAGTAGGCAATTCCTCATTTGCCATCTGAGCTGGACGGAGGTGATGATAAACAAGGCTTTCTACCAGTTTTATTTCGCGATTGCTAAATCGCAACCGTTCCAAAATGTTCGCAGTTATAGCTGCTCCTTGTTTGGTATGCCCTAAAAATCTGGCTCTACCTGTATCATCAATAGACTTTGTCATTGGTTTGGCAACGTCATGGAATAGCCCAGCTAACTTGAGTAGAACCTTATGGTTACTTCCGCTGGAAACTTCCTGAGATAAGTGACTCTCTATTACGTCAGACCAAGGAGCGGTAGTTAGCATATCGTCGTTGCTGTACTCCCAATCGCTTTCTCTAATGAGGAATTCTACCGCAGCTACGGTCTGTAAAGAGTGTTCGAAGACATCCCAGAAGTGCACTGTTGGTTGCTCAACTCCCTTGCTCTCTGCTAGC
>JBGPRV010000014.1:0-15310 GCA_041489785.1 Dehalococcoidia bacterium
CTAAAAAACAGGAGGCAGTATGAAAATGGCAGTAAAAGGGCTGAGGACAATAAATTATGAAGAGAGGGCCAAGGACGCGGATTATAAAAAGAGATTGAACAAGGTGATGACGGAGAAGGAAGCAGTGGAAACATTTCTACATGATGGTGATTCATTCTGCTTGGGGGGGTTTGTTATGTGGCGGCAGCCTGAATCCGTCATGAGAGAGATAGCACGTCAGGGAAAGAAGCACTTATCTATTGTAGATGAGAGTGGAACTTTTGAAGGTATAGATTTGCTGGTAGAGCTAGGAATGCTGGACAGGATAGACATAGCCTATGCTATTACACGCCAGGTAGGTGGTATTTCTGGCACGCCTGCTCTGGAGCGCGGTCTCAAGGAAGGTTTACCACGCCCGGTTGAAGCGGGCGGAGTTCTGGCTACGCCCAAGGATAAAGTTAAATCTGATGTGCCTCCATTGAAGATAGTGGACTGGACGAATTTCCAAGTTGCATTGAGATTCGTAGCCGGGGCATTCAATGTCCCCTTCATGCCCTGCCGCTCCTCAATTGGCTCCGATATCCCCAAATACAATAAGGAGATCAAGGAGATAAATGACCCGTATGAGAACAAGCCGCTCATCCTCATCCCGGCTTACAAACCAGATGTTGCCTTCATCTCAGTTCAGCGGGCAGACCGGAGAGGAAATGGGCAGATATGGGGTTTTAAAGGAACGGATTACTGGAAAGCCAGGGCTGCCAAGCATGTAGTTCTGCTTACCGAGGAACTTGTCCCTACCGAAAAGATATATGAGAACCCGGGGCTGACGGTAATACCAGCCTATTGTACCGATGCCGTTGTCCATCTGCCATTTAATTGCCATCCCACAGGTTGCTTTGGATGCTACACAGTGGACAGCATAAACTTCATAGCTCTCTTGCTGCCGAGGCAGAGTCGTGACGGAGCCTTAAAATGGCTTGATGAATGGGTCTTTGGCTGCAAAAACCACTTCGAATATTGCGATAAGTTAGGCTGGGAAAAATTGGATAGACTGGCTAAATCAGAACATAAGCTAAGCAGGATACCCGACTGAGGGACCTTGATAAAAACTATAAAAGGAGTAGGAAAATGGGACATTTGTATACCACCAGGGAGAAATATGCGCCAGAGCAACTTGACGAAATAAAGAGGAAATATACGCCTCCCGAGCTTGTCTGTTGCGCCGGGTCCAGGGAAATAATAGATAGAGAAGTCGTGTTTGTGGGCATCGGCATTTCTGACCTGGCTGGTGCTGTAGCGAAACTGGTTCATACGCCAAATGTCATACTGGTGGCTGAGGCAGGCTATATTGGGTTCCCCAGCGTTGCTGTCTTAATCAGTCCGGCCGATAACTCGGCAGGCGCAATGGCTATGTGCCATCAGAGTCTTCCTGAGATGTTCCTAGACCAGCAATCAGGCTTCGTTGATGTAGCTTATCTGGGATTTGCCCAGATGGATAAGTATGGAAATGTGAATGTTAGCTATATAACTGGACAACAAGTAAAAATGAATGGCAGTGGTGGTGGAGGCGATACAGCATCATCTGCGGGGAGAGTAGTTTACACTGTGGAGTTTAATCCCCGGCAATGGGTGAAAAAGGTTGACTACATAACTGAGCCAGGTTTCCTCGATGGCAGTCGTGATGCCCGGAAGAAGGCGAACCTGGTGGGAGGAGGGCCTTCCGCTGTGGCCACTAACAGAGGAGTCTTCAGATTCGACACAGAGACCCATGAGCTGTATTTAGCCGAGGTATTCCCCTGGCAGGATGAAGAAGACATTGAAGAAGTCAGGAAGAGTTTCCCCTGGGATTTGAAAGTGGCAGAGGAACTGAAGATAATGGAGCCGCCTACAGAGAGGGAACTATGGGCACTGAGGTTAATGGACTCTACGAGTAACTACATTTTAGCCAGCGTTATGGACAGGCCTATCGGTAAGATTATACTGGCCGGGAAGCTTAATCTAGAAGGGTATGATGAATATTTGGGAATGCAGGAGAAAGCGATAAGAGAAATACTGGAGTTTGTTTCTTAAGGTCACGTCTCATCCGAAGTTAGGTTAAGCCTATAAAACTTTGGTGAAGAAGGCAGTCACTTTAGCAGCCAGGCGAGTTTCATAGCCCCACCAGAAGTGGTCCGCGCCTTCAATACTTTCGTACTCTTTAGGCTCAGGAAGATTCTGGCAAAATTCCAGGAACTGGTCGGCGGGTGTAAAATTATCCCTGCTTCCCGAGATAAAAAGTTTTGGCTTAGGGCAGTCTTTGAGAAAATCAAAATCGAACATACGGAGTGGAGGCGAGACTGCCGCCAATGCCTTAATTCGAACATCATTAAGGCCAACGGGAAGAGCAAAGCCAGCGCCGGCTGAATAACCAGCAAGCCCGATTCTCTTAGAATCAACTGCCTTTACAGTGTTTATAAATGAAATGGCTGCTTTCACATCTTCCTGCTCACCTATTCCTTGCCCGAACTCCCCCTGGCTCCCGCCTACTCCGCGAAAGTTAAACTTGAATGAAGCAAGCGATGCTCGTGTCAGTGCCTCGGAGAGGCTATAGACCACATTGTTATCCATACTGCCGCCGTAGAGGGGATGCGGATGGCAGACTATTACCGCCGGAAAAGGTCCGGCACCTTCGGGTATAGCCAATACTCCTTCGAGGAAAAGCTCACCAGAGGGGAAGCTTACTCTTGTTTTTTTCATTGTTCCTGTAAAAGCCCCGGGCTTATTTAACTATAACTTTAATCAAGATGTCGCCGGGCAAGCCATCGCTTGTCTGGAGGGCATTCCTATATCTCATCACGTCGCCCGTTCTTACCCCGGCGGGAATCCTTACCTCCAGTTTTTTCCCCCTTCTCTTCAATATCTTCTTTACCCCCTGCAAAGCCTCTTTTTGACTAATTGCAAGCTCGTAATGAACTTCCTGGGGTCTTCGAGTTTGGCCAAATATTTCATCCAGATTGATTTCTTGCCCCGGCCGGACTTCAAATCTCACTTTGCCAGGCCTGCCACCGAAGCTTCTAAAAGAGAAAGAAGAACCTCTGCCCTTCAAGAAATCGCCAAATATATCGTCGAGGAAATCAAATCTCAGGCCAGCCCCGCCGAAGTCCTTCATCATTTCCTCGAAGGTGGTTGTGGTGAAAGGACTGCCGAAAATGTCGCCTACATTGCCGACAGTGCCAAATTGGTCGTATTGATTTCTTTTTTGAGGGTCACCAAGAACTCCGTAAGCCTCGTTTATCTCCTTGAATTTCTCGTTAGCCCATTTCTCTTTCCCTGGATTGCGATCGGGATGGTATTGCATGGCCAGCTTCCGGTAGGTCTTCTTAATCTCTGCATCCGAGGCATTCCTTGGTACGTCTAAAATCCTATAATAATCTTTAGCCATTTAAGCTTGCTATCCCGACTAGTCGGGACTCCGAGGCAATTGCCAGGATTTTGCTGTCTGCCTGATCCCCAAGATTCACAAAAATTATAACAAAGCGACGACATTAGCGTTAATCACCCCACGTTTCTTTCTTTGGGAGAAAGAATTTTTGACGCGCTGTGGTGGATACAGCCGCCAAAATCGTTATAATAAAGGCCAACAAAGGGTTTGACAAACAGATTTTTCCTTGCTATATTGCGATAGTTTATTCCAGACCCCAAACCAATAAATCGGAGGTACTCGATATGGTCATTATTGGCGAGAACATACATGTCATAGCTAAAGCAGTTTCCACAGCGATAAGGGAGAGAGATGCCAAAGTAATTCAGGATTTAGCTAAAGCTCAAACTGAAGCGGGAGCCGATTACATTGACTTGAATGTTGGCCCCATGAAAAAGGACACCGAAGAGACCATGCAATGGTTAGTCAGCACAGTTCAGGAAGTTACCGATTTGCCTTTATCTATAGATACTATGAATCCTGTAGCGATGGAGGCAGGTCTAAAAGCTTGCCAAAAGAGACCTTTGCTTAACTCTGCTTCGGGGAAGACTGGCTCCAAAGAGCAAATGCTTCCCTTGGCCAAAAAATATAACTGCGATGTGGTGATTTCGGTAATGACGGATAAGGGAATGCCTCCCGATGTTGATTCCAAGATAGAGAGTATTATGGACACGGTGACATATGCCAATGAATTGGGGATTCCCAACGAAGACATCTGGGTTGACCCTATACTTCTTCCCGTGAGTACCGCTGGCGAGGGACAGAGGTTCGCCGTAGCAAATTTGGAATTTATCAAGATACTTGAGGATGTTCTGCCCGGGGTTAAATCCACAGTAGGGCTTTCCAATGTATCTAACGGGGTGCCGGACCAACTCAGGCCGCTTCTTAACCGTGTGTATCTGGTGATGCTAGGGAGGAATGGACTTTATTCTGCCATCGCTGACCCTTTGGATAAAGAGCTTATGAGCTTGATCAAGGGAGAGATGCCGAAAATTGTCGAGCTCATTTATAAGGCTATGGATGGGGAGGACATAGACCTCTCCGCCCTATCTAAAAAGCAAGTTGAGTATGTTAAGACAGCCAGGGTTCTTAAGGGAGAAACCTTGTACTCCAATGCCTGGCTGGAAAGTTAAGGAGGATAAGGAATGGAATATAAAGCACCAGTTGAAGCGTATAGTGGGGTAGTGAGAGAGGTAACTATTGGGAAGGGAAAGAAGAGCTTGAAGATTGGGGGAGAGAATATTCTTCCCCTTCATTTCTTTGACCAGGGCTCAAATCCCAATCCGGCGAAGTTTGCTCTGGAAGTTCTTGATATGAAGCCTGAGGATTGGCCAGAGCATGCAGTTGAGCCCTTGCGGGATGTAATTTCCAACTCGGTTAGCTGGGCTAAGAAATGCCAGGATTTTGCTGTGGATGCCGTTTCACTTTTCCTTGTGAGTACCGACCCGGCAGTCAAGAATGCTCCTGCTGACAAAGCAGCGGCACTGGCCAAAGAAGTAGCCGAGGCTATAAATGTGCCTTTGATTGTCTATGGCTCGGGAGACGAAAAGAAGGATGTTGAAGTTCTTTCCAAGGTTGCTGAAGTGTGCGATGGTATGAATCTCCTTATCGGCCCGGTGCTTAAGGAAAATTACGAAGCAGTGGGCAAAGCAATTCTGGATCATGGGCATACAGCCATTGCCCAGAGCCCTCTGGATATCAATTTGCTTAAGGAGTTGAATGTCAAGCTCAGTAAGTTCTTTCCTTCAGATAGGATTGTGATTGACCCCTTGTCTTCTGCGCTGGGCTATGGAATGGAATATAGTTTTTCTTTGATTGAGCGGGTAAAACAGATTGGAATTATGACCAAAGACAGTATGACCATGATGCCGATTATTGCCAATCTTGGTGGGGAGTGCTGGAAGACAAAACAGGCTAAGGAAAACAAAAAACAAGGATTGCTTTGGGAAGGAATGACAGCGCTATCGCTTTTACTGGCTGGGGCAAATATTATTGTATTGAGACATCCCGAGACCTTGAAATTAATAAAGGAAACAATAGGAGCGAGGTGAAGAATGGCAGAAGTAAAAGAAATAACACGGAAATTAGCAGAGATTCATAAGAAGATAAAAGCGGAGATTCCCTGGGAGCCAGTCGGTCCCACGCCGATGCCAGAAATTCCCGACCTCAGAAATTGGGACATGAGGTTATTGAAAACATATGCGCCTTTTTATGCACCATTCTGTGATTTATGTTGCTTCTGTACCTATGGCAAATGTGACCTCACCGAGACAAGGAGAGGGGCCTGCGGTATTGATATAGCTACTCAACAAGCAAGATGGGTGCTCTTATCTTGCTTGATGGGATGCTCCGCTCATGCTGCTCATGGTGGGCACATTCTGGAGTTCTTGATTGAAAGGTACGGTCCGGATAAGAAGATAGATTTAGGCGGATCAATCAATATCGAAGCACCGCACATAAGGACAGTCGTGGGCTTGAAGCCTGAGACTTTGGGTGACCTTGTAATAGCCATAGAATATGTCTTCAAGGAGATCACCCATCTCCTGGATTCCACTGCAATGGGACAGGAAGGCAGCTACTTGGATTACGAATCGAAAGCTCTTCATGCTGGGATGCTGGACCATGTGGGTATGGAAGTGGCTGATATTGCTCAGATAGTAGGATTCAATTACCCCACTTCAGTTGCTGATACACCCCTGATAGATTTGGGGTGGGCGGCAGTGGACAAAAGCAAACCGGTAATCTTGTTTGTGGGACATAATCCAGCTACTTCTACCGTAGTCATTGATTACCTCCGAGAGAATAATCTTTATGACCAGGTTGAAGTCTGTGGCGTCTGTTGCACTGCTCTGGAAACAAGTAGGTACTCTGATAGGGCCAAAGTTGTTGGTCCTTTTTCCCGGCAGCTTTTCTTTATCAGAAGTGGCATTGCCGATGTCATAATGACCGATGAGCAGTGTATCAGGACCGATATGCCAATAGAGGCATCCAAAGCCGGGTCATCGCTCATAGCTACTCTGGACAAGGCTATGTATGGACTTGAAGATGCCTCTGAGATGGATACTGAAGACATAGTCAGACAGATGGTAGAGGACAAGAAGCATTTTGCCATCCTTGACCCTCGAAAGGCAGCCGAGGTAGCGGCTAAGGTGGCGATAGCAATTGCTCCTCAGAGGAGAAAGGAATGGCTGACGGAGGGGGAGGCTAAGGAACTGGCCACGAAGTGTAATGTCTGTGGCATGTGTGAGCAGGTATGCCCTAACCTTTTCAACATTGGCGCTGGTATAGCTGAGGTCGCCAAGGGCAATTTTGATCTGATAAGGGAGCAATTCAATCTCTGTGTTGGCTGTGGAAAGTGCGAGGCAGAATGTCCTCGCAAGATTCCCATCTTCAAGATAATGCAGATAGCGGCGAGTAAAGAAAGTTGGAAGGTGAGAGCCGGGCGTGGTCCGATTATGGATACGGAGATACGGACTGTTGGGGCACCTATAACTCTGGGCACAATCCCCGGAGTAGTTGCCATTGTCGGCTGCTCAAACTTTCCTGACATTCGAGACATTGCTGAGATGGTGGACGAATTTGCCAAGAGAAAGTATATCGTGGTTGTTTCGGGATGCAGTGCCATGGTTGCCGGGATGTGGAAGGATGCCGATGGCAAGACCGTATATGAAAAATATCCCCCTGCTTTTGATATGGGAGGGGTAGTGAACGTTGGCTCTTGCGTTGCCAATAGTCATATCACCGGAGCGGCAATAAAAATTGCTAATATCTTCGCGGCGCTGCCCCTGAGAGGAAACTACGAGGTGATGGCCGACTACGTCCTCAATCGCGTAGGCGCTGTGGGAGTAGCTTGGGGGGCATACTCACAGAAGGCAGCTTCCATTGCTACAGGCTGCAACAGATTGGGCATCCCGGTGATACTCGGACCTCATTCCTCCAAATATAGAAGGTTATACCTCTCCAGGAAGGAAGAGGACGATTGGAGAGTCATGGATGCCAGGAAAAGGGAGATTGTGGATACTGTGGAGCCAGCACCTGAACACCTGGCCTACGTATGTGAGACTAAAGAGAAAGCTATGGTGATGATTCCCAAGTTGTGCATAAGAAGAAACGATACTCCTCAGGGAAGAGCGATAAAATTAAACCATTACATCTCCCTGCACAAGAAGTACATGGGGGGTGGTCTTCCTGAGGACATTCACCTCTTCGTGCGCAGGGATCCTGATATTCCTCTTGTCTATAAAAAAGAGGTGAGGGCATATCTACAGGAAATCGGCTGGAAACCCAGGGAGCCTGTGGGACTTCCCACCCTTATCGGGACTTATCCCAGCAAGGTTTCTGTGGATGCAGTGATACATTAGAAGGAGGGGAAAATGAGTGTAATACCATATCATAGGGTAAATGTCTTAACCGGGATAAAGTCAGCAAGGCTGATAGAAGATGCCCAAGAATATGCTGGCTTGATACAAAAAGCAAGAAGGCCGCTTCTTGTACTTGGCCCTCTTCTGCTGAAATGGTCGCTTGATGGAAAGCTACTCATAGAATATGCTCTGGAGATTGTTAAGGCTGCTAATATCCCTACATGCGCCACGGCTCAGGTTAGGGCGAAGATGGCAGAGCTGGGGGTAAAGCCGGATAGCTTCTATGATGTTGTGGAGATAATCAATGCTCTCAAGGATCCGAATTGGCGGGGAGTCAGGAAGGAAGGTAACCATGATTTGGTGCTCTTCTTCGGTATAAGGAGCGATCTCGGAGAGCAGGGCCTCTCTGTGCTCAAGCATTTTGCCCCTCACCTAAAGACTATGACGCTGTGCAAATTCTATTTTCCCAATGCTAATTATTCCCTTCCCAATTTCAGGAAAGATGAGCAATGGAAAGCGTTCTTGGAAAGCTTAATAGATAATTTAAAGAAAGGAGAGTAAGAAAAAATGGCAGGTGAATTTCACGTAGATATAGGACCTCAATATGAAGGCGAGGTGATAAGAAAAGAAAACCTCTATATGGAATTCGGTGGGCCAAAAGCAGCACATAAGTTTGAATTAGCAACAGTTAAAAGTCCTGGTGAAATAGAGAATGAGAAAGTAGAAATTATCGGCCCGGACATAGGTGATTTGAAACCTTACGATGAAGAGAAAGGCGGTGGTAGCTATCCTATTGCCATTCTGGTAGATGTTGCCGGAGGAGAATTAGACAAGGATGCCGAAGCAATCATTGAGAGAAGGATTCATATGTTCACTAACATGATTGAGGGCTGGTATCACATGAATCAAAGACAGGATACGTGGCTGAGGATAAGTAAGGACTGTTATAAGAAGGGTTTCACTTCTTTACGAGAATTGGGAGAAATTTATATCTTGCTTTATACATCAGAGATGTCAATCATCGAGAAAATCCAAGTTACTATTATCACCGATGAAAAAAAGATAAAGGAGCTGCTTCCCCACGCTTTGGAAGTTTATGCCGCCAGGGATGAACGGGCAAGGACCTTGAATGATGAGGATGTGGACACCTTTTATGGCTGTACCTTATGTCAGAGTTTTGCCCCCACTCATATCTCTATCATAGCCCCAAATAGGATTGCTAATTGTGGAGCGATAAACTGGTTTGACGGCAGAGCTGCTGCCAAGATTGACCCTGATGGGCCCATATTTGCCATACCAAAGGGGGAGCTTATAGATGCTGTAAAAGGTGAATATTCAGGGGTGAATGCAATTGAAGCTAACAAGTCTCTGGGTACCTACGATAGAGTTTATCTCTATAGTGCATTTGAGCACCCCCATACATCTTGTGGTTGTTTCGAAGCAATTGTATATTACATTCCTGAAGCGGATGCCTTTGGAGTAGTGCATAGAGATTTCAAGGGCGAAACTGTAGTTGGAGAAACATTTTCCCACATGGCTGGTGAAACTTCTGGAGGTAAACAAATAGAAGGAAGATTAGGAACTGGACTGCAGCAACTAAGGTCTCCCAAATTCATCCAGGCGGATGGTGGCCTGGCCAGGATAGTGTGGATGCCCAAGGAGTTAAAGGAAAGGTTTAAAGATGTCCTGGAAAAGAAAGGACTCTACGATAAAATAGCCACAGAAGAAGATGTCAAGAACGTGGATGAGCTTCTAGCATTCCTGGAAAGAGTAGGACATCCTTGGATAAAAGGGGAAGTAAAGCTTCCAACATAAATACAGGAGTAGTCAGCAGTCAGCTAATTGAAAGCTGAAAACTGATAGCTGCAGAAGGAGGGTTTGTTATGCCAATCGCAGGTTCCGAGATTGTAAAGATGCTTCCTGGGAAGAAACCATGTAAGGACTGTGGCTTCCCTACTTGTTTTGCCTTTGCCATGAAGCTGGCATCGGGTGGAGCTACTGTGGACAAGTGTCCTTACCTATCTGAGGAAGTGAAAGCTAAGCTGCTGGATCTTCTGGCACCGCCGATAAAGCTTGTTACTATAGGCTCTGGGGAGAACGCCGTCAAAATCGGGAACGAAGAAGTGATATATCGGCACGAGAAGACATTTGTCCATTCACCAGGCATTGCCCTCCTTATCTCAGACAAGGATGACAAAGCCAAAATCGAGGAGAAAATAAAAAAGATAAAAGAATTGCAGTTCCCTTGGGTCGGGGTAAACCTAAAGGCAAATCTTTTGGCACTTCATTTTGCATCAGGGGACAAAAACAAGTTTCTGGCTCTGGTGAAGAAAGTTTATGATTCAACAGACCTGGGCATGGTCTTAATCTCGGAAGACATGGACGCCTTATTTGCGGCACGGGATATATGCGCGGATAGGCATCCACTTCTTTACCCCATAACGAAGGAGAACATTGATAAGGCCATTCCAAAGATTAAAGCGAATCTTACTCCTGTTGGCCTCCGTGGGGGAAGTATCGAAGAACTTATTCCTCTAACTACTAAGTTAAAAGATGCTGGGATTGAGGAACTAGCTTTAGACCCGGGTTCTAAAAATTTGCTGGAGGCAATAAGAGACCAAACTTTTATCAGAAGGGCAGCGCTAAAGCAAGGTTTCAGGCCTCTTGGCTATCCCACTGTTGCCTTTCCTTGCTTCATGGCCAAGGATGGGCTGAAGGAAATGCTAGTGGGCTCGGCATTTATAAATAAATGGGCTAGCATTATTGTCTTTTCTGATTTCGACCAATATTCTCTGCTTCCTCTTCTAGTTCAGCGGCTTAACATCTATACCGATCCTCGCTTTCCTATGGCAGTAGAGCAGAAGTACTATGAAGTGGGAGAACCTGATGAATCTTCTCCGGTTCTGGTCACTTCAAACTGGGCTTTGACCTACTTCCTTGTCTCATCGGCTGTTGAGGCTACCAAGGTTCCCGCCTACATTTGTGTTAAGGACGCGGAAGGGCTTGGTGTCCTCACTGCTTGGGCAGCAGGTAAATTTAGCGGCGATTCTGTAGGAGCATTTATTAAGAAATGTGGTATCGGGGGAAAGGTAAAACATAGAAAGCTAATTATCCCGGGAAAAGTAGCCAGGATCAAAGGTGAGCTTGAGGATGCCTTGAATCTTGAATGGGAAGTAATAGTGGGTCCTAGGGAGACGACCGGAATAGCGGCTTTCCTGCCTGGATTTGCTAAGCAACTCAAGGGATTGTCTTGAGTCTGTTGAAAGAATGATTGCAGAAAAACAAGCTAGCCAAGCCGTAGCTGAGATTTTAGGTCATTATAAAAAAGAAAAGAAAAATTTAATTCCACTATTGCAAGAAGTCCAGACAAGACTGGGATATCTCCCCAGGAAAGCGCTGCAAGAAATTGCTGACTTCTTGGAGATGCCAGATGTTGAGGTTTGGGGGGTTGCTACCTTTTATAATCAGTTTCGCTTTGTTCCGTTAGGAAAATACCATGCCGTGGTTTGTATGGGGACTGCTTGTCACTTAGCGGGTGGTAGGCTTATTTTGGAGGCCTTGGAGCGTGAGTTAGGTATCAAAGTAGGCAAGACTGCCGAGGATGGTAACTTTAGCTTGGAAAGGGTCGCTTGTATCGGGTGCTGCATGCTGGCTCCCGTCGTAGTAATAAAGGATAAAATTCATCCTAAGATGACGCCTTTTAAGGTGGAAGAGGCTTTGATACCGTATAAGCAGGAAGTTGGAAATCCTAAGCTCTAAACCCTAAACTTAGGGAATTCAAATTTTCTGATTTGTTGAGAATTTATTAATTCGGATTTAGCAATAAGGTAGTGCTCAGACTCCGTCCGGAGCATTTTGAAATCCACAGTCTGTAGAAAGAGCCTTAGAATCTCTAACCTCTTTTGAAGCTCTTTATTAGCTTCTCCTCTCCCAAGAAGCTGCTTAAGCATATCCTCGTATCCTTCTCTGGCTGCGGTTTCAATACACTGGGAGAGGTCAGGAACCAGTTCTACGCGAAGCATAATGTTCCTCGATTAGGTAAGGCGAGCCGGCTATGGTAATGTAAGCCGGGTACCGGCATTATTCAGGAAGAAAATACCTTCAAACTCCTGAGCCAGTCGTGCAGAGGCATGGAAGCCCGTACAATGGGAAACACCCAGCCTCTGGATTCCAATTTCCTTGAGGTCGGCTATGGTTTGCTCGATACGTTCATCCGATGCCCGGAAGAGGTGGGTGCCACCAATGGCGGCATACACCAGCTCTTTCCCCATCAGATTCTGCGCATGCCGCAGGGTATTGATTATACCTCGATGAGCACAGCCCAGAATAACTATCAGACCAAAGTCAATGTCAATGACCAGAGCCAGGTCATCAGCCAGCCTGTCTGGTTGGAGCATGTCACCTTCTTTGACGAAGAGGTTATCTTCAATTTCTTCATAACTTGAGAGCATGGGAATTTCCCCGGTGGTTATGATACGGTCGGTAATGCGAACCGGCTCCCTTACCAGATTGAAATGTGCCCCCAGACTCTCCAGTTCCCCCCGAACGAAGGGTATTCCAATATACTGCTCTTCTGTTTCTCCATCGCGACGCACATACTTGGGAGCCCAGATGTCCTGGTGTGCAATTACTTCCACCTCACCCCTCCTTCTCAGCACCTCTCGCAGCCCTCCGGTGTGGTCGGCATGGCCATGACTAAGTACTATTCGGTCAATTGTAGCGAGGTCTATTCCCATTAGCTGGGCATTGTGTACTGCTGAGAAGCTCAGTCCGGTGTCCATGAGAATCCTCAATCCATCCGCCTCAACCAAAATGCTGAGCCCCCACTCGGCAAGAAAGCCGTAGTTTGCGGTGTTTTCACTCAAAGTAGTTATCTTGATTTCCATGATGTCCCCCCAGTTAGCACTCGCTCATCAGGTTGAGTAGTGTCTATATTCTTTATTCTTTAGCCCTCCGCTAATACACTGCCGTCCTGGTAGGTCTCAGTCTTCCTGGTCGGTAGTCGTTCTTTGAAGCGGTCAACTACATACTGGCAGGCAGCAAAGCCTTCGCCACGGTGGGCTGAGGCTACGGCAACAACCAGGTTAATCTCGCCGACCTTCAGCTTGCCCACCCTGTGCGAGATAGCAATGTTTTCCACCTGCCACTTTCGCTTGACTTCCTGGGCGATTTCACGCAATGTATTCTCCGCATTTCCTTCAGAATCATAATATTCTATAGAAAGAACTGCCTTGCCTTGAGAATAGTCTCGAAATCAGCCCGACATAGGTGACTACACAGCCACTGTGATTATTTTTAACCTTATTAATTACCCGCTCCGAGGAAATCGGCTGTTCGGTAACTTCAATCATGTTTGTCCTTAGCTGCTTGGCGGATAGATTCTCCCAGCCTGGCCATAATATCCGATTCGTATCTCTCAATATTGCCTTCGTCGCAGAGCTTGGCCAGTTCCGGGTCTATAGGTAGCTGTCCTATAAGCGGGGCACGTGCTGCTTTAGCCATCTCCTCTCCACGGCTCTTGCCGAATAGTTCAATCCTCCTGTCTATCTCAGGCATGTAGAGATAGCTCATATTCTCCACCACCCCGAGAATCGGTTTGCCCATCTGCCGAGCCATATTTATTGCTTTCCTCACAACCATCGTCGTCAGGGCTTGAGGGGTAAAGACGATGATTATCCCGGTTAGGGGTAGCGTCTGCATCACAGTAAGAGGAGCATCAGCCGTACCTGGCGGCAGGTCTACAATCAAATAATCAAGCTTGCCCCAGAGCACCTCTTCCCAGAACTGGGTAATTGCCCGCCCGATAAGCGGTCCACGCCAGATAACGGCATCGTCCTCGCTGGGTAAGAGTAGATTGATAGACATGAGTTCAATACCTGACCTGGAAGATACCGGTAGAATACCGCTGTCACTGCTACTAGGTCTAGTATTTATACCGAACATCTTTGGGATGCTGGGGCCGGTGATATCGGCATCCAGAATACCGACCTCGTATCCCTGGCGCTTCAAGGCAATGGCGGTAAGGCTGGCTACCAGCGATTTGCCCACGCCACCTTTGCCGCTCATTATGGCGATGACATGCCTTATCTCGTTTATGTCCTTCGGCTTGCTGTCCACAAAGCTGACGCTTGCTTCCTCAACCCCCTCCAGCTTCTGGATGACGTCACTAGTCTTGTCTTTGAGCCATTTCTGAGCCTCCGTAACCAGAGCCGCTGAGGCAAGGGTGACATCAACTTTGCCGTTATCAATACTGACGTCTCGAATCAGGTTCATCTTCACCAAACTCCGCACGGCTCCTGGTACCAGAACCGTTTCCAGGCTTTTCATTACTTCTTCTTTTGTTGGCATAGATTTCCTCCAAAACTGGTTACTGAGCCGATATCTAGTGCAGCCGTTCCATGAGGTTGGGTAGCTTGCCTTCAACGTAAAGCCTTACCGCCTCCTCAATGTTCTCAACATTGGTGACTATCGTCTCAATGCCGCGGCTTTTTAGGCTTTCATAAGCACCCCAACCCATTCCTCCGGCGATGAGCACCTGGCAATCACCAATACTTTGAGCCATAGTGGCGTGCCTTGACTGCGCACCAGCGTCATAGCCGTGCCGCTCTCCAGGTGCTGTATCAGGATGCTGGCCGGCGGCGAAGGTATGGTGCCCTGCCTTATCCCTCTTTTCTTTGCTTACTACTTTGCCATCTTCTACTGTTACCACCAGGTAATACGGTGCGCGGCCGAAATGCTGGCTGACGGTAGTTCCGTCTTCACTTATAGCAGCAATCTTCATTAGTTCTGTACCTCCTAACCTATATTTAGCTCATATTTTGGTTTGCCGTCGGCGAAGGACAGTCTGAGCGTAACTTTCTTCCCTTCGGCAAGATATTTTTCAGATTCATCACGTAGTCTCTGTGACTCAGGAGACTTGAGAAAGGCTAGCAGCATCTCATACCTCTGCTGCATCTCTTTATTCTCGCTCTCCCCTCCCAGGAGTCCCCTCAGGCAATTATATAATTCCTGCTCCACCAAGCATTTGATGCACTTGCCGGGTATTTCATTGTTTGAATATCTGGGCTCAAGGTCAAATGGCTGCATCCTGGCTCCCTTTAGTTCAACATCACACACACATCGTGCACGACCTTCAGGCTATTCTTGCGGCAAAAGACTATGGCCGCTTCGCTTTCTGAGCCAGGCTGTAGCCAGATGCGGCTCAGTCCCAGCTCTTTGCATTCCTTGAGAATTTCCTCGGTCACCCCGGGTGGCACGACAAAGTCGACAACACCCACTTTAACCGGAATATTGGCGAGGCTGGCGTAACACCTTGTTCCCTCAAGCTCCTTGAGCTTGGGGTTTACCGGATAGACCTCATAGCCCCGGCTTTTCAGATTCTTGAATATCTGATGACCATACTTCTCAGGATTGTCAGTGGCACCAACTACAGCAAATCTCTTTTGAGCCATAAACTCCTTAATCAGGTCTTGCATAACATCGCCTCCTTAATGCCTGTGGCATTCTTCGC
>JBGPRV010000015.1:0-14895 GCA_041489785.1 Dehalococcoidia bacterium
AGCCAGGGGAAGGCAATATCAACAACCCTCAAACCTCGCTATACTTGGTATGTGCTTAGTGGTTCTGGGGATTATTTTCGGTGATTCTCGTCTGATAGGGTACTCTTTCATAGGTGTCGGAGTTCTTCTTTCAGTAATTGAAGCTATTAGAAACAGAAGATAATAATTTGAGGTAGTCTTTCTGTATCTATATCGAGACTGGCTCTCATAAGCCTTTAGTCGCTGGTTCAAGTCCAGCCGCTGCCAGCTTTTATATCAGAGGCCCGCAACCGAAGGGTTGGCATCTGGGGCAGAAGCAGGTGTCGCGGTTCTGTGTCTATGTAGCAGAATATTCTTGACCGGCATACATTAATTTTAGTAAAGTTCTTGAACCACCACGCAGGAGGGGAGTAATGATGAATTATCTACTACAGCCCAAAAAATATAAAAGCCTTATGGCCGACGAGGGATCAAGAGCCATCATGAACAATACGATTGCCTTTTTCGAAAAAATGGGCAAGGCCAGGGTTCTCGATGATTACGACAAGAAAGTCTGGTACAGTGAGTTTGTCGAATTCATCGGCAAGGAACAGATCTTTGCCAAGCTGCTGACGCCCAAGGAATATGCCGGCGGAGATCCCGACTGTCGCTGGGACACGGCCCGCAACAGTGAATATGCCGAACTCCTGGCCTTCTACGGCCTGGGCTACTGGTACTGCTTCCAGGTGAGCATCCTGGGTCTGGGCCCAATCTGGATGAGTCAGAATGAAAAGGCGAAAAAGAAAGCAGCCAGGCTCCTCAAGAAGGGGGCGATTTTTGCGTACGGCCTTTCGGAGAGAGCCCACGGCGCGGACATTTATTCCACCGAAACCTCACTCACGCCAATGCCTGACGGTACATGGGTGGCGAACGGGGAAAAATATTACATCGGCAACGGCAATGAAGCGGAAATGGTGTCCACTCTGGGGAAAATCAAGGACGGCACTGACGACTACACTTTCTTCGTCACCAACTTCCGCCACAAGGCCTACGAGCTCAAGAAGAACGTCGTCTCCCACCAGGAATACGTGTCCAACTTCGCTCTGCACGACTATCCCATCACAGAGGACGACATCCTCTCCCGGGGCTCCTATGCCTGGGACTGTGCGCTCAACACCGTGAACATCGGCAAATTCAACATCGGTCCCGGATCCATCGGGATTGCTGAACACTGCTTCTACGAGGCCATCACCCATTCATCCAACCGCATCCTCTACGGCGTGCGGGTCACGGACATGCCCCACGTGCGGAAGAACTTCATGGATGCCTGGCTGCGCCTGGTGGGCATGAAGCTCTACCAGCGCCGCGCCACTGACTATTTCAGGAATTCCAGCCAGAACGACCGCCGCTACCTGCTCTACAACCCCACGAGCAAGATGAAGGTGACCCTGCAGGCCGAAGAGGTGGTCAGCCTGCTCTGGGAAGTGATCGCAGCCAAGGGATTTGAAAAGGACACCTACTTTCACATGGCAACCGCCGATATCATGGGCCCGTCTAAGCTCGAGGGAACGGTCCACGTGAACATCCAGCTCATCCGCAAGTTCATGCGAAACTACTTCTTCAACCCCGCCGAGTATCCACCGGTAGCTCCGGACCTTTCGGAAAAAGACGACCTGTTCCTCTTCAATCAGGGCCCCACCAGGGGACTGGGGAAAATACAGTTCCACGATTATAAGCCTGTCTTCGAGGCCAATAAGGGCCTGCCCAATGTGGCTGCCTTCATGAAGCAAATAGCTATTTTCAAGGAGATGCTGGAAAAGGCGGGCCCGGACGAGGCCCAGGATATGGACCCCTCGTGGTCTCTACCTGTGGGCGAGATGTTCTCCATTGTTGTGTACGGCCAGCTCATCCTCGAGCAGGCCAGTATCAGCGGAATCGATTCAGACATTCTGAACCAGATGTTTGATTTCATGGTGCGTGACTTTGCTCGATTTGCCATGCAAATCTACGGCAATCATAGTTCCAAGGATGCACAACGAGATTATTGTGTCAAGATTATGCTTATTAAGGCAGTCCCAAATTCCGAGCAATATGACAGTGTATGGGAGCAGCATGTTTCCGTTTTGAACGGCGAGTACGCCATGAATGAGTAGGCTAGCGATGAGCGTGAAAATGCGGAAACATAATCTGTCGGAACTCCTCTTGAGATGTTGTTCAAGACGAAAGAATAACGGCTGAAGAAGCCGCTATTCCCTGCAATTTTTGAAGGCACCACGCTCTGGATGCTTGTTATCGCAGCGTGAATTCAAAGACGCTATGTAATTCAGCTTCCGAGCCTGGCTGTCATAAGCCTTTGGTCGCTGGTTCAAATCCAGCCACTGCCAGTTCTTATATCAGCGGGCCGCAACCCAAAGGCTGGCATCGGGGGCAGAAGCAGGTGCCGCGGTTCTGCACCACGCACCGCTCGATAGTGCAGCCGCAAATGGGGCAGGGCTCGCCTCCTCTATGAGCAACCTTGAAATCGAAATGAGCTGTGCCCAGCTCGCCCTCGGGGCGGACATAGGTATCCACGCTGGCGCCTTTGCTGCCGATGGCTGCCCTGAGAACTCTGCGGATACAATTATGTAAAGTTCGCACTTCTGCGGGCGACAGGGCGTCTGCTTTTCTCAGGGGGTGAATCCGAGCAGCAAAGAGGGCTTCATCGGCATACATATTGCCGATTCCAGCGACGATACACTGGTCGAGAAGCGCTGCTTTTATTGGGATGCGATGCCGGCTCAATCTTTGCCCCAGAACATCCGGGGTAAAGCTCTTATCCAGCGGCTCGGGACCCAGCTTGCCGACTACAGTATCGGCATCGTCTACCAGCCACATTAACCCCAGCCGGCGCCGGTCTCTAAAAACAAGGCGGTGCCCATTGGAGAAGTGAAAAACCGCCCGGGCATAGCGGTCAACTCCCTTGGGATTCAACAGCAAGCTGCCGGTCATCCTGAGATGTATAATCAGTGACTTGCCATTTGACAGGTGAAAGATGAGATACTTTCCCCGGCGTCCCAGGCTTTCTACCTTCTGTCCGATTAACCCGCGACGGACTTCTTCAGCAGAACCACCACACACCAGCTTGTCATCAAGGATAGTGACCTTAGTGAAGCTTTGCCCCACGACCCAGGGCGAAAGCTCGTTCTTAATCGTCTCTACCTCAGGCAGTTCCGGCATTTCTTAAGTCCCCCTGGCGGGCACCGTCTATCTATATATCCTATCCTTTGAGAAGTGAAGTCCCAACTTGCTGGCATCCGGGCTAAGCGCAGCTAAACGTTGCCGCCAGACCAACTTTGCTGCGTATCAGGCCTGAAGCTTTTTTCTTATTTCCTCAAGAGTTGTTTTCGATTTGGTAGCTCCCTCAGATTTCCAGAGGTTAGTAAGCTTCACACAAGGAAACTCACGACAATAGGCACAGTTCTCAACGCCTTTCTCATATCCGCAGCGCCGCACCTCACAAGTCGCACAGAACTTGTACAGTCTTCGCCCGGTCGCCAGACACCCTGCGCAATTCATATCTTCCGGTTTAAGAGTCTCCGTCTCTGTGGACCACGATTTGGCAACTTCTTTCTTCAGTTCTCTGTCGTTTCTCTGCGTTGCGATAAACGTGCGACAATCGTTACATGTGATTCCGCAAAAAGCAATCATCTTCTCCTGCACTCTTTACCTCCTTTTTCTTTTCTTACAGCTCACCAATAATACTGGCAGACTAGGCCTGAGTCTATCCCATCTCGGCCCAGTTTTTGCCCAGCTTGATATCTATCTTCACGGGGACACGAAGCTTGAAAGCTCTGGACATAAGTTCACTAACCAGGGATTTCATTTCCCCCACTTCTGCCTCGGGCACCTCGAAGAGCAATTCGTCGTGTATCTGCAACAGCATCTTGCTCTTAAGATTCCGCTTCTCCATTTCCCGGTGTAGATTTATCATGGCAATTTTAATGATATCGGCAGAACTACCCTGCACCGGAGCATTTATAGCCATGCGCTCCGCAGCCTCCCTGACCATCCGGTTGGCAGAATTAATTTCGGGCAGGAACCGCCGCCTCCCCAACACTGTCTGCACATAGCCCAGCTTGCGGGCTTGCTCCTTGGTGGCCTCGAGGTATTCCTTCACTCTGGGATATTTCTCGAAATACAGGGCGATGAATTGAGCGGCTTCTTCCCGGCTGAGATTGGTAGCTTGCTCCAATCCATAATCGCTCATGCCATAAATAACCCCGAAATTGACCGTTTTGGCATTTCGGCGCATCTCGAGAGTCACTTCACCCCTGGGAATGCCGAAGAGTGTAGAGGCAGTCGTGGCATGGATATCCTCGTCTTCGGCAAAGGCGGCAATAAGGCCGGCATCCTGAGAAAGGTGAGCCAAAACTCGCAGGTCAATCTGGGAATAATCGGCGCTTAAAAGGTATGCCCCGGGCGGAGCTATAATGGCTTTTCTTATCTTATTCCCCATCTCACTCCTTATGGGTATATTCTGGAGGTTGGGGTCGCTGGAGGAAAGCCGTCCGGTAGTCGTGCCGGTCTGGTTGAAATTGGTATGTACCCTCCCCGTCTTATGGTTAATGAGGGCGGGCAGGGCATCAACATAGGTTGACTTGAGCTTGCTGAGCTGGCGGTATTCCAGTATGAATTCGATTACCGGATGAACGCCTCGCAATGCCTCCATAACCGAGGCTTCGGTGGAATAGCCGGTTTTAGTTCTGCGAGACTGGGGTAGCCGGAGGTCCTCAAAAAGGACCCTGCCTAACTGCTGGGGCGAATTGATATTAAATTGGTGCCCGACGCTGCCGTAGATTTCCTTCTCCAGTTTCAGCAGTTGCTGACCCAGTTCCCGAGACATCTCACGGAGCAGGTCGGTATCCAAAAGAATGCCATCCTTCTCCATAGCCACCAGAACTGGAATCAAAGCCATCTCCACTCCGGTGAAGAGCTGCCACAATCCCTGCTTTTGTAGCTCGGTTTCCAGCCTGTCCTGTAAATTCCAAAGTATGTCCACGCTGGCGCAGGCACAGTCGGCAATTCGACTTACCTCTAGCAGGGATAGAGAGCTTTGTTTCTTCCCTGTGCCGGTTAATTCAGCGGGGGTTGCTATCTCAATGCCCAGTTTATTGAAGGCCAGCGCTTTAAGTCCCAGGCTTTTTTCGCCAAGGAGATAAGCAGCGAGCATGGGGTCGAAATTCAAATTCCCAAGCTTCACCCCACAGCCAGCCAATATCGCCATAACATGCTTGCCGTTATAGGCAATCTTGCTTACGTTGACATTTTCTAAAATTGGCTTGAGCCGGGCTGTGACCCGGGTTAGCGGCAACTGCGGCGGCTGATTTAAGCCCTGGTGCCCCAGAGGTATATAAAACGCCTCCCCCCGGCTTGGTGATATGGCCATGCCTATTAAATCAGCCATCATAGCCTTTTCGCCAGTAGTTTCAACCTCGATGGCGAGGCCCTGTGCTTTTTCCAATTCGCCTGTAAGTTGCTCCAAGGATGTTTCGGTGTTCACTATGTGGGACTTGACTGCCGAGGGCTGAGAGCTCTCGGCTTTCATTCCCGCCTGCCAAAGTTGTACGGCGGGCAGGTGGGGCAGTCTGGGAAGCAGATTGATGAACTCAAGCTCCTGGAAAAGCCTGGCCACCTCGTTCCGGTCGTAATGGCTTACCTGGCAGGCTTTCAAGTCCAGCTTGATAGGAACATCTTTGACTATAGTGGACAATTCTTTATTCCGAAAGGCCTGAGCGCGATACTCGCGTAGTGTGTTCTGCAATTTGCCCGGCGTTATATCTTCAATATGGTCGTAGATTCCCTGGAGGCTGCCATACTGCTGAAGTAATTTAGTGGCTGTTTTCTCACCAACACCTGGCAGGCCAGGTATATTGTCCGAGACATCGCCAGCCAGTGCTTTAAGGTCAGCGAGTTGTTCTGGTTTGATACCATATTTCTGCTCTACTGCCTGTTCATCGTAAAGGATGGTATCTGTAAAGGTCCGCCGGGGAGCAAGAGTTTTCACCCGGGGCAAAACAGCTTGCAGCATGTCATTATCCCCGGTAACAATGATGGTCTCAATGCCCTGCTCATCAGCCTGCTTGCTTAAGGTGCCCAGGACATCGTCGGCTTCGAAGCCGTCGATTTCAAAAACGGGGATATGGAAGGCTGTCACCAACTGGTGGACCTTTTTTATCTGGCTTTTCAATTCCTCGGGCGTGGCCGGGCGCTGCGCTTTGTACTCCTCGAACATTTCGTGCCTGAAGGTCGGGGTGGGACGGTCAAAGGCCACAGCCCAATGAGTGGGCTTAAAATCAGCAAATACTTTGAGCAAGGTACTGGCAAAGCCATAGACGGCATTTACCAGCTCCCCGGTCTTGGGTTGGGTCAGCGGGGGCAGAGCGTGAAAGGCGCGGTGCACCAGGGCATTGCCGTCAAAAAGCAACAACAGCGGTTTCTCTTCCTTGGCCATAGCCTTATTATACTATGGCGCCGCCGAGACACTAAACAAAAGAAAGGAGAAATTTAATTCCTCTCATCGAAATCTCAATGACCAAAACGTGATAAAATCAGGCCAGAAAGCTTGACAAATGGCGGGCAACACTCAGATTAATACAATCAGGCATAACCGTTTCTGGGAGATAGACCTCTTACGCACCGTCGCCATAGTAATGATGATAACCTTCCACACACTCTATCTACTTAACTACTTTGATATCCACCCCACTAACGTATATCATGGGTTCTGGTGGTGGTTTGCCAGAGTAACCGCCGGGACTTTTATTTTCGTCGCCGGAGTATCACTCACAATCACCCATTCCAAGGCAAGGAGAATTTCGGGCTTCCTGCTCAGGGGCCTGAAAATATTCGGATGGGGCATGGCGATTACTCTGATTACGTTGCTAATCTCCAGAACAGAGTACGTCAGATTCGGCATACTTCACTTCTTCGGGATTACGTTCATACTCGCGCCTTTCTTTTTAAGATTCCGCTTCATCAATCTGATACTGGGCATCGCTCTGCTGGCAGCAGGTATTTACCTGTGGGGCACTCCTTTCAACTTTCCCTGGCTGCTCTGGCTGATGCCATACAGCTTTGCGACGTGGGATTACTTCCCGCTGCTGCCGTGGTTCGGCCTTTTTCTTGTGGGGATGTTTTGCGGCAAAATTCTCTACCCGCAAGGGAATAGACGATTCGATATTCATGAATTCACCGACCCTGTTACCTCAGCCTTGACTTTGCCGGGAAAACATCCACTGGTGATATACCTTGCCCAGTGGCCGACAATTATCGGGCTCCTGCTCATCCTGTTCCCTGCCAATGTGCTCCCCTACTTCCCCCCCTTCCCATTCTAAACATAACGCAGAACTGCACCGAGTCCCTAGGAATTGGTAAAAAAGAACATCATTACGTAGATGCCAAAATGTATGATAAAACAAGGCAAAAACGACCTCGTTCTGTATGCCACGTAACCAAAAATAAAGCCGCCGGGGATACAGGCCAGCGTTTCTAAAAAGGGCTTGCCCAGATGAAGCAGCACAAAAGGAATGGCCTGCACAAAAATGGCACTTATTCCTATCGATTTTTCCAGACCAAACAGCATATATCCGCGGAACAGAAATTCCCAGGCAAACATGTATAGTGCGGCATCGAGCAGCAGCTTGGACCAGTCTATGGCATACCTGTAATAGTAAGAACGAAACTCAGGTATTTTACCGACCCTGTAGAGAATCAGCGCCATGGCAGCAAGGCAGATTGCGGTTAGAATTATCGCCGATTTCCAGCGGCCAATGCGGATGCCATAATCCCAGGGCTTATCCCGAAAAAGCAGCCAGCCCGCCGCCAGCGGGACCAGCAGGTAATAAATGAGCTCCGTTGCCCGGGGGAAATCGATGTTTAAATGATGATAACGTTCCAGGACTAATACCAGTGTGGATATGCCGACCACCGCCAGAAGGTTTAGGTCATAGCCCCATAACACCCTGTTTTTGATGTACTTTGGCATTCCAGTTGCGACGGACTACGCCTTTTTATTAATCCACGGTCCCAAACTGCCTTCTAATAGCATTAGTGTACCACAAACGACTGTTTAGACAATCCGCTAAGAGGCAGCCACGCAGCGTTAGCAGTTGACATTCGAAGCAGAAATCTGCTATAATTAACTTTTAAGGGTTTGTAATCTGGGGAAAAGTTTCCTGACGTCTTTCTTCTAATGACAAAATACTATCTGCAGCAATTTCTAGGGTACCGTAACAGCCAGGCTTTTAAAAACCTGTCCGTATAAGTTTGCAAGCAATAGTTGTGGGTATTTAGTAGATACATACTGTGAAGGAGGTGAAGGTTATAGAGAGATATAGCTTTGTGAGTTTTATCAGGCTTTTTTGCAAAAAGAATCTAAAAAGGGAGGAGGGAAAATGACTTTAAAAAAATATTGCATTATTGCGCTTGTGGCAATTATGGCGATGGTGTTGCCCATGGCAAGTCCTATTCCTGTCGCCGCTGATGCCCCTACCACACCCGGGTTTCACACGGCTTGGATTGAGGAGACCTCTACTGTAAATAGCAGCTGGGTTTTTAACCGCACGTTTAAATACTATATCCCGACCAGTTTCACCAATTCAACGGAGGTCTCTCTGTTGTTTTCGTTTCACGGGCTGGGTAACAACGCAGAGGGACAAATCGATCTGACCAAGTTTGATGCACTTGCCGAACAAGAAGGGTTCATTGCCGTGTTTCCGAATTCCACAGCACTAGATTCCATGGATCCGAGGTGGAGTAGCTGGAATACGACTTTAAACCCCTTGCCTGGTTCTAACATCATGTGGAATTGTGGTGCCATTGAAGGAATACCAATTGCACCATTGCAATATGGCGCAGGTGTTGATGATGCAGGATTTGTTGCGGACATGGTTGACTGGTTTGAAGCTCACTATGCCATTAATGCCAGCCGAATCTACGCCACAGGGATGTCCAACGGCGCCATGTTTTCATATTACCTGGCCTTTAACCTGTCGGGCGTGTTTGCAGGCATCGGACCGGTTACGGGACCAATGGACTTAAATCTGGGGTGGAACGCCACGACTCCGGCTCCGACAACCGTGATTGTGATACGGAGCCCAAATGACCCAATCATTCCAGAGGCAGGGCAAACCGGCCCAGCCCCCTATTACATGACCAACAACTATAGTTATTCTACCAATGACACTATCAAGTACTGGTGTGAGGTCAACGGTATAAACATGACAAACCCCGGGCCAGCAACAACTGTATGGGGGCCAATCAACAATATCACAACTACTTGCTACGCTTACAGCGGAGGAACGAACGGGACCCGGGTGATACTCTTCTGGGAAGAGGGCGGCATGTGGTTCCCTGACTACCTAAGGATGCTATACATTGGGCATACCTGGCCGAGCGGACCGCAGTATTCATACGACTGGGTTATTGGTCTCGTTGACACCGAAATCGACGGCAGCGCATTAATATGGAAGTATTTACCGCCGCTAAAATATTACCTGAAAATAAGCAGCTCTAGCGGTGGCACGGTAACCACTCCTGGCCGCACGACATTCGCCAATGTCCTTAGCACCGGAAGATATATGTTCTTCGATGCCGGCACTACTCCCACTGTCACCATTACAGCCGTGCCCAATAGTAAGTGGAAGTTGAGCAGCTGGACTGGCAACGTGAGCACCATCGGCAATGTCACTGCCGCCAACACCACTATCACTATCAATAACGCAGACTACGAAATCACTGCTAATTTTGTTAGGTCTCAGTACGACCTGACGATAAGCACCTCAACTGGTGGTAATGTAACCACTCCCGGCCAGGGAACTTTCACATATGACACTGGCACGGTGGTCAACCTGACGGCCACCCCAGCTAGTGGCTACCAATTTAGCAACTGGACCGGTACTGGCACTGTCGCCAATAGCACTGCCGCCAGCACCACTATCACTATGAACGGCGACTACTCCATCACGGCCCATTTTGCGCCGACAGGTGGGGGCGGTGAGGAGGGTGGAGGATGCTTCATAGCCACCGCAGCTTATGGAACTTCCACCGCTAAACAGCTCGATGTGTTGCGAGCGTTCCGGGATGACGTGTTGCTGAAAAGCACCGTAGGCTCTCGACTTGTCGACCTCTATTACCGGACCAGCCCACCTATCGCAGACTTCATATCAGAACACAACGTTGTGAGGACGCTGGTCAGAGAGCTCCTAGTTGACCCCATTGTTCGGGTACTTGAAGCTACGAGAGCTATATGGTGAAATTAGGGTGATGTAGAGTGCTGGGTCATAGGGAAAAGTTTGCCCACTGGTAACAGAGGGTGAGACACCGGCCCCAGCATAAGACATCATACTTGCCATGCTCAGAGCCGACCGTGTCTGACACGGTCGGCTCTTTTATTATCGTTCTTTTCACCTGTTGACGAGTCCACTGACCCTGACGATTGCCCGGGAACGAAGACTATATGTTTTGGTCCCCAAGACTCACCAAGGTTGGAGTGCCATCCCATAAATAGGAAACAGGGGTATAATAAATAAAGGAGGGGAGGAGGCGAACAGTATGAAAAACAGCGAGGTGACTAAGGTATTTCAGGACATTGCCGACCTTCTGGAGCTTAAAGGGGAAAATGTCTTTAAGATTCGTGCATATCAGAAGGCAGCCCGGGCTATCGAGCACTACCCAAAAGAATTAAAGGTTATGATTGAGGAAGGGGAGGACTTGCAGAGCATTCCCGGCGTGGGTGAGGCAATAGCGAAGAAGACCACCGAGCTGCTAACAACCGGCAAGCTGGGTTATTATGAGAACCTGAAGGCGGAGTTTCCCCAGGGGATAACCAATCTCCTGGCCATACCAGGGATTGGTCCCAAGACAGCTAACAAGCTTTCCAGCGAATTAGGGGTAAGCTCGGCGGATGAACTGGAGCGAGCCATCAATGACGGGCGAGTGGCTCAGCTCTTCCGCCTCGGCGATAAGACCGCTGATAATATCCTCCACCAAATCCAGGCATTGCGCCGCAAAGACCAGCGCATCCCCATCGGCGAAGCTTTGCCCGTTGTCGAGGAAATTATAGCTGCCCTCCACTCCATCCCCGGCGTGAAAAATATCACCGCCGCCGGCAGCTTACGGCGCTTTCGGGAAACAGTGGGTGATATTGACCTGATGGGCACTGTCGATAACCCCAAGAAGGTTATAGATGCTTTTGTGACCCTGCCTCACGTAAGGCAGGTGCTGGCACAGGGGTCAACCAAAGCCAGTGTTATTGTCAGCGGCGGACTGCAGGTTGACTTGAGGATGGTGGAGCATGACTCCTTCGGTTCTTTACTTCAATATTTTACCGGCAGCAAACAGCACAACATTTCCCTGAGGGAAAGAGAGCGTAAGCAGGGGTTAAAGCTGAGTGAATACGGGATAACTGTTGTAGCTACAGACAAGCTGGAAAAATTTGCTACGGAGGAAGAATTCTATCATCGGCTGGGGCTTCAGTATATTCCACCAGAACTCAGAGAAGCTCAGGGTGAAATAGAAAAGGCTGAGCAGGGAGCTATACCCAAGCTCGTGGAGTTATCCGACATAAAGGGAGACCTTCATACGCATACTGAATGGAGCGATGGGCATGACTCCATCGAGGAACTAGCTCTGGCGGCCCAAGATAAGGGTTATCAATATATCGCAGTCACGGAACATTCCGGTGGACGCGGTATTGCTCATGGCCTCGATGTGGATAGACTGAGGGAGCAACTTGCTGAAATCAAAGCTCTTAACGAGCGCCTAACCGGGATTCATGTACTTACGGGCAGCGAGGTGGATATTCGGGCGGATGGTAGCTTAGACCTGCCACACGAAATTCTATCTGAACTGGATATGGTGATTGCTGCTGTGCACTCCGCTATGAACCAAAGCGAGGAAAGGATGACCCGGAGGGTAATAAACGCCATAGAAAATCCCGATGTGGACATGATTGCCCACCTTACTTGCCGCCTCATAGGAGAGCGTGAGCCCGTGGCTATAGACTTAGAAGCCGTCTTCCAGGCGGCAGCTAAGTATAATAAGATTATGGAAATTAACGCCATGCCTGACCGCCTCGATTTAAAGGATATCCACGCTTTCCGTGCCCGAGATTTGGGGGTAAAGCTCGCCATCGGGACCGATACCCATAGCATTGCTCATCTGGGCTTTATACGATTTGGGGTTGGCGTGGCACGGCGGGCCTGGTGTGAGCCGCAGCATATATTAAATACTTTGCCCCTGGCAAAATTGCTGGCCTTTTTAAATAGGAAGCGATGATTGGCACTGTGGCCCTTCTTGACTTAGATGGTGCTTTGTACTGGGAAGCACAGGGAAATCCCGGAGAACTGTCAGGTCCTTGACAGGCTACCAAATAATTACGAAAAAAGGAGGTTCAATAATGGCAAAACAGGACGTACTCTACACCAAGGAGGATAGCATCAGCATAATAACGCTCAACCGCCCCGAGAAGCTGAATGCGCTAACACACAAAATGCTCCACAGGATTAATTCAATTATCGAAGACATTAAGAAGGACGACAAGGTGAGAGCCGTCATATTGACGGGAAACGGTCGTGCCTTCTCTGCCGGAACCGATATCTCAGGCGAAGTGCCCCAGACAGCGGAGGTAGAGATAAACTTTATGAAAGAGAAGACCTCCACAGAGTACCGCCAGTCACTTTGGTTCTTCAACAGTATTCCCAAACCGGTGATTTGCGCCATCAACGGGGCTGCCGTAGGCATCGCAGCCGAATTTTCACTACACTGCGATATCAGAATCGCTGCGAAAAGCGCCCGGTGGGGACAGGTGTTCGTCTTGAGAGGCATGACCCCGGACACCGGCGCAGGGACTTATCTTCTACCCCGCATCGTGGGCTTATCCAAAGCCTGTGAACTGGTATTCTCAGGAGATATCATCGACGCCCAAGAGATGCTGCGAATAGGACTGGTGAGCAAAGTTGTACCTGACGCAGAATTGCTGCCCACAGCTAGAGAAATGGCCAAGAAGCTAACCAGAGGTGCCCCTTTAGCAGTACAGATGGCTAAGCAACTGATGTATCGAGGCCTTGAGCAAACCATGGAAGCTCACCAGGAGGCTGCGCGCTACTGCTTCCAGTTGAGTACCAAGACAGAGGACTCCCTGGAAGGCATCGTATCTTTCTTTGAAAAGAGGGGGCCTCGCTGGAAGGGCAAATAGCCTGTCACCTTCTGCACCGAAACAGAGGACCATCTTGAAGGCTCGCGGGCTTTCGTGGGAAAAAGAGAGCCTGTTTTTAAGGGAAAATAGAAACACTTATGCCTGCGTGAATGTGCGGGATTAATCGCTTAAATGCTATAATCAGAACAAATATCAGAAGGAGGAAAGACGATGTTTAAGACACGCATAACTGAGCTTTTAGGTATCAAGTATCCTATCACCCAGGGCGGAATGATGTGGATTTCTCGGGCAGAGCTGGTAGCCGCAGTGTCCAACGCCGGAGCACTCGGCATAATCACGGCATTTACATTTCCAACCCCCGCGGAACTGGCCGCTGAAATCAAAAAGACCAGAGCGCTTACCGATAAACCCTTCGGAGTAAATATAACACTGTTGCCCACTCTTCGCCCTGTGGATATTGACGGCTATGTAAATGCGGTTATCGATTCCGGAGTAAAGATTGTGGAAACAGCCGGCAGAAGCCCGGAGCAATATATGGAGCGACTTAAGGCGGCTGGAGTAAAGGTAATACACAAGTGCACCGCAGTTCGCTTCGCTCGCACCGCTCAGCGAATAGGCTGCGATGCCGTCAGCATCGATGGTTTTGAGTGCGCCGGAGCCCCCGGCGAGGAGGACGTTACCTCCCTCGTCTTGATTCCGTTGACTGTCGATGCTGTGGATATTCCCGTTATCGCTTCTGGAGGCTTTGGCGATGGGCGTGGTCTTGTTGCCGCCCTGGCACTGGGAGCAAGCGGGATTAATATGGGCACTCGATTTATGGCGACGCAAGAGTGTGCTATCCATCCCCGGGTGAAAGAATGGTTGGTAAAGTCGTCAGAACGGGATACTATGCTGGTAATGCGTTCTTTACGTAACACCGAGAGAGTATTGAGAAATGCTACTGCTGAAAAGGTGGTTGAGATGGAAAAAAGGAGTGCTACTTTGGAGGAATTAGCGTCGCTCCTCAGTGGTAAGAAGGGGCTGGAGGTTTACGAAACAGGTGCCCTTGACCGAGGATTAGTGGGTTGTGGGCAGGTAATAGGCCTTGTCCACGACATTCCCACGGTCAAGGAGTTGTTAGACAGGATAATCAAGGAAGCTGAGGAGGTTGTCTCCAAGATAGCTGCCCACGGCGTTTTCAAGCCGCTGCGCAAACCGAGTGATGTCGCAAAGCAGTAAACCTGTCAATTATAGATAGGCTCATAACGGCAAGGGCTACCGTTTTATTAATCATACAAGAGGATGCTGCCTTGAGTCCGTGAGCTGATGGAGATATAATATAATTTTCCGGAATAATCGTGGAGGTGGCTGGAGTGTCTACTCGAGATACTCAGACAATCCAAGGGCTGAAAAATGCTATTGCTGAAGGCAGGAATTGGTATGTGGCCCTGCTTGAAGCCGTTCGTCTGTGGAGTAGTACTGAAGAGGACTACAACGGGCGACATTATCAGTATCTTGTTGACAACGAAGCTTTCGATTGGCTAGTTTTGGCAGAGAGGTTATGTGAAGAGCTCGATGGACTTATTCCTGAGGAGGAGCTGATTAACCTTCTCTTCTTCGATAGACCACCGATAGAATTATCTAAGGAAGAGCTCAAAAATTTCATCGGCGCCCCGAAATACAAGGCTTATCTAAATTATCTTTATGGCATTCTTGTGGAAAAGTTTCTCCTTTTGTCTGTAACTGAAGAGATACGAAAGAAA
>JBGPRV010000016.1:0-14761 GCA_041489785.1 Dehalococcoidia bacterium
GGAAAGTCTTCTCCATAAATTCTTGAAACGACTGGATGAAAAAGGCGAATTTATCCCTAGCTGTGCCATTGCCGGTGGCATTGCTCTGGAAGACCATGTCTTTAAGGCTATAGCCCTGGGCGCACCGTATGTGAATGCAGTCTGTATGGGGCGGTCTACTCTTACTGCGGCAATGGTAGGTAAGACGCACGGGCAGCTTATGGAAGAGACCTACGGCCGGGGCGAGAAATATCAAGAGGTGTTACTGCGTACCTTTACTGCCGCAGAACAGCTTAAAGAGAAATACGGGAAGGATTTTGACAGGATACCACCAGCGGCAATAGGCGTCTATACCTACTACGACCGATTAGCTACTGGCCTAAGGCAACTTATGGCTGGGGAGCGCAAATTTGCCCTTAAATATATGGACAGGAACGACATAATGGCTCTCACCCGGGAAGCTGCGGATGTTTCTGGTATCCCATACATCATGGAGACTGATGTGGAAGAGGTAGAGAAGATTCTGGGATAAAAAGGAGGAAATATGCTTAAGACGGTTTGTGTGAAGCATTGCGCCGAGCCTTTCTGTGTGCCGGCATGTCCTTCAGGTGCACTCCTGGCGGCAGAAGATCGGATCAATGTTGAATCAGACAGGTGTCATGGATGTGGGCTTTGCCGCGTGATGTGTATGACCTGGAGCCGAGATCACGTTATGAGAACGAAGAGCCGGTTCTGGCTTGCCGGGAGACTGTAAGCTGGGGCGGAAATTGTCAATTACCACCATCTATGATCCACCCTCCACAATCCGATTACAGAATCGAGGTAGTTCTAAGTGCTTGCTATTCATGTAGAGAATCTAGTCAAGACATATGATAGCCGGCGTGTGCTTGATGGAGTTAACCTTGATGTGGCGGAGGGTGAGTTCTATGCCCTAATGGGGCCAAATGGTTCGGGCAAGACTACACTGGCTTCGATAATTGCTGCAGTGAAAACGCAAGATAGCGGTATTGTTGAAGTCCATGGAAAGAAGCCAGCACAGGCTAAGGAATTCATAGGCTATGTACCGCAGGAGAATTTCTCCTCGCCCAAGCTTTCAGGAAGAGAAAACCTCGTTTATTTCGCTAATCTCCTGGGATATTCCCGGAATCAGGCAAATCAACTGGTGGTTGAAATGCTTCAAAGTGTTGGGCTTTCCGAAGAAGCGGATAAGAGAGTGGCCAAGTACTCTGGTGGAATGAGGAAAAGGTTAGAAGTTGCCACAGCGATTTTCCCTGGTATAAAGGTTCTTATCCTGGACGAGCCGACGACGGGACTTGACCCTGCTGCCAGAAGATCCTTTTTTAGCATGATTCAAGAGATTATGGATAAGAAAACCAGTATTATCCTGATTACTCATATCGGGAGTGACGCCGAGCTAGCCTCAAGAGTGGGTTTAATTGACAATGGTAAAATGATAGCCGAAGGCACACCTGATGAGCTTAAAAGGAAACATGCTGTCGAGGATGTGATTACAGTGGAGACGGCTGTGAAGACCGATAACGTGCTCTCAGTATTGAAGGGCTTTAGCATCGACGGAAGGGTGGCGGAATTGGAGGCTGGCTACAAAATCTACTCGCAAAACGGGGACAGAGTACTGGCCAATGTGGTAAGAAGTCTTGACCAGGCCGGCCATAAAGTGATGCGTATTGAAATGGCAAAGCCCACCCTTGAAGACGTCTTTTTCAGACTGACCGAAAGGCACTTACAGGAGGCAGCCGGATAATTGAGGCAGATATCTGCAGCCTATACCAAGGCAGTCAAGGAGCTACTCAGGGAGAAGGCGGCACTGTTTTGGACCATAGCCTGGCCGATAATCTGGGTAATCATTGGCAGCTTCTCATTCACAGGTAGTGCCCCTCAAGAAGTGATTCCTTATATCAAGGGTTCTATTGCTATCTCAATGATGGTTTTTGCACTGATGATAGCCGGCATGTCCAACCTTCCCGCCAGTATTGCCGGCGATAGAGCGAACGGTTTACTTTCCAAACTCATATCAATGCCTATAAAACCTTACAAGGATTTCATTGGTAGAATCTCTGCTGTTATTACCCTTTCTTTGCTGGCAGCAGCTCTGGTTATAGTAATTGGCATCGCAGTCGGTGCACGTTTCACAGGAGCTGGAGTCGAGATTCTACAGGCTATTGGTTTCATCTTTCTGGTAATCTGTGCCTCTGCCGGAGTAGGCCTTATAGCCGGCACATTGATTAAGAATCTTCAGGGCGCAATTATGACAGGTGTCGGCTTTGCAGTAGTAACATCTGCCATATCAGGCCTATACGCTCCGTACGAGGTTCTGCCGGTGCCACTTCAGATATTTTCTCGAGTCTATCCCATTTCCTCAGCACAGGCATCGATCGTATACTTACTGTCCGGACCAGATATGGTCGCGTATAATCCTTTAACTTCCGGCCAGATAGCTCTCACTATAGCTCTTTCTTTCGCACTTCTCCTTGCCGGTACAGTTTTATACTCAAGACTCGGTTGGAAGCTCGAGTAATTAATCGACCTCATTCTTATTACAGCAGGCTGGTAACCAGGTGGGGTTCTTGACTGAGACATTAGACTCGCATGATAATAAAGCATTTGTTTAGTTATTCCAGCATTCTTAGGAGCCAAGAGGATAAATGCTTGCTGAAATCAATGTAGCAATCATTGGTGCCGGTGTAATTGGCCTGGCTACGGCTCGTGAAATCGCACAAGAAAAAAAAGAGGTTTTCGTCTTTGAAAAGAACCGCACTTTTGGGCTCGAGACTAGTAGCAGGAATAGTGAAGTAATTCACGCCGGCATCTACTATCCTGAGAATTCCCTTAAGGCTAAGCTTTGTGTAGAAGGCAAAAGCCTGCTTTACAAACTTTGCGACAAGCATAATATCGCCTATAAAATGTCTGGCAAGATTATCGTGGCGGCAAGCAAAAATGAGACTACCCAGCTTGAGAAGCTTTACGAACAAGGAAGAAAAAATGGCGTCGCTGATTTAGTGCTCCTTTCCCGGACGGAATTGAAGAAACTCGAGCCAAACATCGAAGCTAGAGCCGGCCTACTATCCCCTTCCAGCGGAATTTTGGATTCCTATTCTCTGCTGAAGTTTCTTTACAGCCAAGCGAGGGAAAAAGGAGCTGAGTTTGTGTTTGGCACTGAGGTGATAGGAATAGAGAGGGCAGGCGCAAAGTACAAAGTTCAAATAAAGGACCGAGATGGGATTTCTGCTTTTGTTGCCCATGTTGTCGTGAATTGCGCTGGTTTAAACTCTGACAGGATAGCCCAGCTCGCTGGGATAGATATAGCTAAAGCAGGTTACAAGCTTCATTATTGCAAAGGCGAATACTTCAGTGTAGACTCAAAGTATAGAAATTTTGTAAGCAGGCTCATCTACCCTACCCCAGAGCAAGTTGGGCATGGAATTCATTGGAGACAGGCGCTCGATGGTAGAGTGCTACTTGGCCCCAGTGCCCACTATGTTGAAGCAATAGATTATGCGGTTGATGAGACACAGAAGCAAGCTTTCTACAATTCAGCCAAGAGATTCCTTCCCTTTGTTGAACTTGAAGATTTAGCCCCCGAATCTGCTGGCATAAGGCCTAAGCTTCAGGGGCCAGGCGAAGCCTTCCGGGATTTCGTCATTGTCCATGAAGAGAAAGCGGGCTTTCCAGGCTTGATAAATCTAATCGGGATAGAATCCCCGGGACTCACTGCCTCCCTTGCCATTGCCAGATACGTAGGCAGAATAATGTCATAATTGGAGATCTCTTTATGACTTGGATGGGTGGTATCTTCAGCAAGGTCAATATGAGTCAAGGCGAGTTAAGAAAAAAACTGGCCGTCATGATGGAAACCGCCTATCCAGCAAACGAACCCTCGGCTGTTGCCTATCCCCGCTGCATAAGATTCATCCTCGATGATATGCACGGCCAGGCCCTCGTAAAAATTTCTCTCCCTGTTGAAGGAACACCCCCAGAACATGTTCATACAGACGAAAAGATGGGCAGTTCTGCCAGGTATGGCTATCGCTACACCGGGAAAAAACTCTGGCAAGTGCCGCAACATGTGCAGCTCTTTTTGCATGCGCTAGCATACAGGAACGGCTTGCTTGATAAATCAGTTAGAGATAGGGTAGGGTATTTCGTGGGAAAGGCCAGACTGTCCTCTAGGGTCTTAGTATAGCGCATGGTATTTATCAAAATTCTGCTGTACGAAGTTTAAAAGTTTGCCGTTTAATTTTTGGCAGACAGCTCTCTCTTAATCTTGGTTGACATAACGTTCTAATTGCCTGATTTTAATCTGGCTTAGCCAGGGGATGGTATTTGCGGTGAGTCTCTTCAGCATACTTATCAGAGGCATGAACATAGCGGGTGGTGGTATCCAGGGATTCATGACCCAGAAGAATTTGCAGAGCTGCTGGGTTAGCACCTTCCTCAGCCAGATAAGTAGCGAAACCATGCCTCAGGGAATGCGCTGAAGTGGGGACGTTGATCCTTAATTTCTCCCGGTATCTCTTAATTCTATCCTGAAGATAATTGGTGGAAATCCTTTTCTTTGATTTAGCGACATTTCTGCCAGCATAAGGGATAAAAAGGGCAGGGCAATCATCCTGGCGAGTCACTAAATATGCATCCAGGTGCTGTTTAGCCCGTGGAGTTAAATAAACGAAGCGTTGCTTTCTACCTTTGCCGGTAATGAAAATCCGCCCAGTATCGTCGATTTGACTACGATTTAGATTGCATAGCTCAGAGATGCGCATGCCAGTAGCAAATAGCACTTCCAGCATGGCACGGTTTCTTAAAGCCGTTTTGACATTTGACTCTAACGAACTCGGCACTTCAATCAGTCTGATTAAATCCTTAAGCTCAGCTACCTGGGGATGTTTTCTTCCAGCCTTGGTTAATTTGACCGCTTCAGGCGGCAAGGGACAGGGATAATCCATATCAATTAGATACCGCAGGTAGCCTCGGAGGGCTGATAACATGCGGTTTATAGAACGGGAGTCAAGTTGTTTGTTGCCCTGGTTGCTCCCGCTTGCTGTTTTGCGATCCCGCGAAACTAAATACGCTTTGTAGTAGGTGATAGCGCGCTTATCGACCTTATCAAACTCAATGTTGCTTTCATCCAAGAAATTGCTGAAAACATTTAAATCCCGTTCATAGTTGTAAATCGTCTCAGAAGAGTACTTATTGGCTTGTAAATTTAGTAAAAAATCATCAACATGCGGCAACATCGACTTTACCTCCTTGCAGGTTTTAACTGAGTGTAAGAAATATTATACTCAATCAAATTATGCCTACAAATACACCTTTTGTCAACCCTTATTTACCCGGGCTGTTTAATAACCATTTGCCACTTTGAACCTTTCACTTTGTGTCACCTTGCCCTCTCCCAAGTCATTGCAAGCTCTTTGCTTCTTGTCTTCTCAATAATCAATTGCCCCTAACTTATCTCAGGCATCCCAACTTTGGTTAGAGGCGCGAACATTTCCATACCCGTAAAATTCCCTGTCCTTGAAGGTGGCAAGCTCCATGAATTACAATCATGGCGTGGCCAGCGAGCTAATTAAACAAAACATTGCCAAATTATTAGCTGAACTCCCTGACGGAGTCGAGGTGGTGGCGGCAGCAAAAACAAGAACACCTGAAGAAGTCCTGGAAGCTGTTCAGGCGGGAATAAAAATCATTGGAGAAAATTATGTCAAGGAAGCAAAAGAGGCATATGAACTGGTGGGAAAGAGAGCGAAATGGCATTTTATTGGAACCCTGCGAAGGCATAATGTCAGGAAAACGATGCTGGAAATATTCGACATGATAGAAAGCGTTGATTCTTTAGAAATAGCCAGGGAAATTGATAGAAGGTGTGCTCAAATTGGCAAAATAATGCCCATATTGATTGAGGTAAACAGTGGCAGAGAGCCCCAAAAATCAGGAGCACTCCCGGAAGATGTAGAACGATTAGTAAGAGAAATCTCCGGTCTTGGAAATATCAAAGTGATGGGCCTTATGACTATGGGGCCCCGTTTTGGCAACCCTGCAGATTTCAGACCTTATTTTGCAGAGACAAGAAAGATATTTGAAAAAATTAAAGGGCTGAAGTTGCCCAATGTCGAGATGAAATATCTTTCCATGGGCATGACTAATTCTTATCAGGTTGCCCTGGAGGAGGGCGCTAATATAATCAGGATTGGCACCAGGATATTTGGCGAAAGAGATTAGTTATAATAGTTGACGTGTCTAAATTGTCCCCAGAGATGACGAGCTATCTTATTTAGGAGCTCGTCCATTCCCCATCCTTTGGCAGCAGAGATGAGAGCAATACTCTCATGTGGCAACACAATTTCTTCCTCGAAGTAAGGAATAGTAGTTAACGCTTTCAGCTCTGCCTCGCTGCTTAGAGCTAAGTCTAGCTTGTTGAACACGGTAATTTTTGGTTTCTTTCCCAGATTTAGCTCGCTGAGTAGTTTTTCTACTGTTAGGCACTGGTTAGCAGCATTTTTGTGTGTTATGTCAACTATATGTAGAAGTAAATCAGCCTCCTCCAGTTCTTCCAAAGTAGCCCGGAAGGCAGCAATAATTGAAGGCGGAAGTTTATGTATAAAGCCAACGGTATCGGTGATTAGAAATCGTTGCCCGGTGGGCAGAGCCAGCCGTCGAGTCACAGGGTCCAAAGTAGAAAAGAGCCTATCTTCCACATCCACACCGGCTTTGCTTAAAGTGTTAAACAAAGTGCTCTTACCGGCATTAGTATAGCCCACGAGAGCCACGATGGGCGTGCCGGTCTCCTTGCGGCGTCTCCTGTAAAGTTCTCGCTGCTTCCTGACACTTTCTATTTTATGCTGAAGGAGATTGATGCGCTTATGGATAAGGCGGCGATCGGTTTCCAGTTGTGACTCTCCAGGACCTCTGGTGCCAATGCCTCCTCCAAGTCGCTCTAAATGGCGCCACTGCCCGATGAGCCGGGGCAGAAGATATTGGTGCTGGGCCAGTTCAACCTGGAGTTTCCCTTCGTGGGTTCGGGCTTTTCGGGCGAATATGTGTAAAATCAGAGCGCTGCGGTCAATAACCTTGACTCCCAATACCTCTTCGAGATTCCTTTGCTGCCTCGGCGACAGCTCGTCATCAAAGATTACTGTGTCATACTGAGTTTGCTCTCTGAGGCTAATTAGCTCCTCAATTTTACCCTTGCCTATATAATAGGTAGACGAAGGCGCGTCCAGCTTTTGAGTTAACATACCTACTACATTGGCGCCTGCGGTTTTCGTCAGATGGGATAGCTCTTCTAAGGAATCTGTAATTGACCAATCATGGTTGGAGACCTTGCTTACTACCCCTACCAGGAGCGCTTGTTCTACCTTGGCTTTAGTAGTAAAAAATTTCTGCTTTATCTCCTCCTCCTGTGCCAGGATGATAAGCGATTCACCCCTTCTTCCAGACGGTCATCGGAAATGGTCAGGGAAAACCTGATGTAACCCTCTCCCTCCTTCCCATAGCCAGTTCCCGGAGTTACCGCTATCCCGACTTCGTCCAGCAGCTTTTTGGTAAAATCCATAGATGTATATCCTTGGGGAATCTTAGCCCAGATATAGAAGGTTGCCTTGGGTATCCTGGCCTTTAGCCCCACCTCATTAAGGACTTTTACCAGTTTATCTCGGCGTCGTTGAAAAATAGCATTATGCTCAACGATGTGTTCTTGGGAGCCACGCAGAGCTTCCACAGCAGCATATTGAATTGCCTGGGGAATGCCTGAATCCAGGTTGGATTTAACTTTAAACAAGGCATCTATAATGCTAGCATTACCCACCACCATGCCTATTCTCCATCCTGTCATGTGATAAGTTTTGGACAGGGAATGAAATTCCACACCTATTTTCTTTGCTCCAGGTATCTGCATGAAGCTCGGTGCCTTGTAGCCATCAAAGGCAACTTCGGTATAAGGAGTGTCATGGCAGATTGCTAAGTCGTGCTGCTGTGCGAAATGAACTGCCTTCTCAAAGAAATCAAGTCCAGCTATAGCTCCGGTGGGATTGTTGGGGTAGTTAAGCCACATAAGTTTTGCCTTATCGGCTACCTCATCTGGAATAGCTTTAAAATCGGGCAAAAAATCGTTTTCCTCTTTCAAAGGCATAAAGTAAGGTTCGCCACCGGCTAATATGGTGCCCAGAGAAAATGGCGGGTAGCCCGGGTCAGGAACCAAAGTCAGGTCACCAGGCTCGATAAAGCATAAAGCCATATGCCCGACACCTTCCTTGGAGCCAATAAGCGGCAGGACTTCTTTAGCCGGATTCAAGGTAACCCCAAAGCGTCTCTCATACCATTCGGCAATTGCCTGACGGAGTTCGGGCAAGCCGCCGGTTTCAGGATAACGATGGTTTACAGGGTCATGTGCTGCCTGGCACATACGCTCGATGATATGAGCTGGCGTGGGTAAATCAGGGTCCCCGATGCCAAAATTGATTATATTTTTCCCCCTGGCCTGAAGCTCAGCGATTTTCTGATTTATTTCCACGAAAAGATATGGAGGCAATTTATTAAGTCTTCTGGCTAATTCCATCAGCTCCTTTCTTCAAGCCACTCGCCAGTGAAAACTTCTTCCACGGGACCGCTAAGCAACACCTCTCCCACCCCATCCCAGGATACAGTCACAGTCCCACCTTCAAGTATTATGTCAACTTGCTTATTTACATAGTCCAATAACTGAGCGGCCACAGCTATGGCACAGGCGCCGCTACCACAAGCCAGAGTTTCCCCCACACCACGCTCCCACACCCGGGCTTCTATCTTTCCTTTGCTCAAGACCCTGGCTACCCCAAAATTGGTCCTTTGGGGGAACATAGCGTGCCTCTCCACTTTCGGTCCTATCTTAGCTAAAGGAAAATCAGCAACCGACTGAGATAAAAAGCTCACGGCGTGGGGATTTCCCATGGATAGAAGAGACAAAGTCAACTTTTTTCTGTCTATCACCAAAGGATAATCCAATATAGGTATTATGTCAACTTTAACCTTAGCAGGAATTTGTTCTGGTTGGAACCGGGGCAGGCCCATATTTACCTCAGCCCGGTTGACCTTATTCTCCGACATGTAAGCCTTAACCTTTCTTGCGCCTGACAAAGTCTCTATGCTCAGAGAGCGATTGCTTTGCCCCGCTCGCGATGACATTTTGCCAATCAAGCCTTTCTCAATAGCATACTTGGCAAAACATCTCAGCCCATTGCCGGAAACTTCAGCCTCAGAACTGTCAGAGTTAAAAAGACGCATCTTTAAATCAGCGATGGTCGAACTCTGCACCAGTATCAAGCCGTCAGCTCCTACTCCAAAGTGACGGTCACACATAGCTCGGGCCACTTTTCCCCAATCACCTTTTCCTGGTCCTGTGAGGGCATCTACCAGGATGAAGTCATTACCCGTGGCTTGTAACTTGGAGAATTTCATGATATGAAGCCTTCTATGAGACCTTTCACTTTATTCAGGGCGACAATGCTGGCTTTTCCTTCTGTCCCACTCACGTCAAACCAGCGAATTCTACTATCGCTGAGGCGAAACCAAGCATACTGGTGACGAGCCAGTCTATGAGTTTCATATTTTATTTTATCAATAGCCTCGGGCAAAGTCATCTCTCCTCGAAGAAACTGGCCTATTTGCTTGTAACCTATTCCCGACATAGAAGGCAAGGAAGAGCTATAACCTCTTTTGAGTAACTGTTCTACTTCTTCAACCAATCCCCTTTGTATCATTTTATCAACCCGCCAATCAATCTTTCTATATAGCTCGCTTCTTTCCTGAGTTAAGCCGATGGTTAAAACAGAGAACGCCGGCGCCTCTTTACGTTGTAATTGAGAAGGAGGTTGCCCTGTCGCATGATAGATTTCCAGGGCCCTTATAATGCGTCGGATATTGCTGGGATTGATTTTTGCTGCTGCCACAGGGTCTATATCCTGCAATTCCCGATAAAGGCTTTGGCTATCTTCTTGCTCTGCCCTAGCTTCTAACTGGCGTCTTAGCTTTTGGTCAGGTGGCACCTCAGGTATCTTCCATCCCTCTACCAACGACCACACATAAAGGCCGCTGCCACCGACCAGTAATGACAATTTGCCTTTCTGTTGAATGGCTTTCAGCGCCTCAATGGCTAGTTGGTGATACATAGCCAGGCTAAAATCTTCGTCGGGTTCGACTACATCGATGACATGGTGCGGGACCACTGCCCTCTCAACTAGGCTCGGCTTATTAGTGCCGATATCCATATACCGATAGACCTGACGGCTATCAGCGCTTATTATCTCCAGGGGAAAGTACTGAGCTAGGTGCAGAGCAAGCTCACTTTTCCCTACAGCGGTGGGACCAACGATGGCAATCATTCCCAAGTAGTCAGAATTCAGTAGTCATAACTTGGCTACTCCCCTAGCATATGCCTCTAGAAGTCGGCTGATCTCTTCCAGATTCTTTCCCAGCGTTCTTGTATCTCCATAACCAAGATCTCTGGCTAGGATCAAGTAATAGCGACATTCCTCGATAGAACCTTGAGCAATATTGTAAAAACGAGCCTTGTCGGGATTTCCTTTTCTCTTGAATCCCTCAGCAATATTGGCTGGTATTGAAATCGCCGCCCGCCGCAACTGAGATACTAGCCCAAACTGTTCCCCACTGGGAAAGGAATTCGTGAAATGATAAATCTCTAAGACCCATTGATGAGCCTTTTGCCAGACTATCAGATCCTTAAAACTCCTAGACGGCATACTGTCTACTGACTATTGACTACTGTCTACTTTTTTCTTCCCTTGATTTCCGCGGTTTTTTCGACAATGCTCACGAATTCTTCGGCTTTGAGGCTGGCTCCGCCAACCAGGGCACCATCAATTTCTGGATAAGAAATAAATTCGGCGATGTTAGCACCGGTAACACTGCCACCATAAAGGATGCGTAAATCTTGAGCCATGCTCTTACTCCATAGCTTAGCCACAACAGCACGAATAAACTGGATAGTGGCTGCTGCTTGCTTGCCGCTTGCTGCCTTACCTGTGCCAATAGCCCAAACCGGCTCGTAGGCAATCACTAAATCACGAACAGGCTCTATACCATCCAAAGCTCCCCTTAACTGTCTGCTCACCACCTCTTCTGTCCTGCCAGCTTCATTCTCCTCAAGCCTCTCCCCGACACATAAGATAGGCTTAAGCTTGTTTGCCAAAGCCGCCTTTACCTTCCTGTTAACTATTTCATCAGTTTCGCCAAAATACCATCTCCGCTCAGAATGTCCCAGTATGACAAATTCACACAACTCGCTGAGCATCAGGGAGGATATTTCACCGGTGTAAGCACCCTTAGCCTCAAAATACATATTCTGGGCACCGAGCTTAATAGATGAACCCTGCAGCATCATACTTACGGCAACCAGAGATACGAATGGCGGACAAAGTACCTTTTCCACTCTTTCTATCCTGTCCAGTTTATCAAGCATCTCGAGAACAAGCTTTTCAGCTTCAGTAACCGTGGTATTCATTTTCCAGTTGCCAGCAACAAAAGGGCTCCGCATTTCACAATCTCCTGTTATTTCTTCTCTAACAAAACTTTCACACCGGGTAAGGTAGCGCCCTCCAGAAATCTCAGGCTGGCACCACCCCCTGTGGAAACATGGGTCATCTTATCAGTTAATCCCATTGCTTGAACTACTTCAGCAGAGGAGCCACCGCCAATAATAGTAGTGGCATTGAGGGTGGATAGAAAACTGGCTATAGACCTGGTTCCTTGAGCAAATTGAGGTATTTCATAAATCCCCATAGGACCATTCCACATGATAGTACGGCATTTTGCCAATTCACTGCAGAAAAGCTTAATGGATTGAGGGCCAATATCTACGATATGGCTACCCGCTGGTATATTAGTTGTTGGCACTACTCTGGTTGAGGCTCCGGCTCTGATTTCCTCCGCCACAACCGCATCAATGGGGAGTAGAAATGGCACCCTCCACTCCTTGACTTCCTGTAACAATTTCTTGGCCAGGCCCACCTTATCGTCTTCTATTAAAGAATGCCCTACCTCATACCCTTGCGTCTTTAAGAAAGTAGCGGCCATGCCACCACCAACCAGCAGCATGTCAACCTTTTTTAACATATTCTGCAACAGCTCTATCTTATCGCTCACCTTAGCACCGCCTATAAGGCAGGCCGAGGGCCGCTCTGGATCATGCAAGAGCTTCTCCATAACCTTTAGCTCTTTGTTCATTAAAAAGCCAGCCACCGCGGGCAAGTATTTAGCTACACCTACGGTAGAGGCATGAGCTCGGTGAGCAGTGCCGAAGGCATCATTAACATAAATATCAGCTAACCCGGCTAGCTTCCGGGCAAAGTCGGCATCATCTGCTTCCTCTTCGGGATGAAAGCGCAGATTTTCCAAAACTAAAATATCGCCCTCTTGAAGTTTCTTTACTTTGCTTTCCACTTCTGGACCCATACAATCGGATGCCGTGCTGACAGGCAAGCCCATGAGCTGTGACAACCTCTGCGCTATTGGCGCCATCCGCAAATTTTCAACTACTTTGCCTTCAGGTCGTCCTAAATGAGAGCAGAGGATTACCTTGGCTTTATGGTCAACGAGATATTTAATAGTAGGTAGCGAAGCCCGGATGCGGCTATCGTCGCTAATGGCGCCAGTGTTTATATTTAGTGGGACATTAAAGTCGACTCTGAGTAGAACCATCTTGCCTTTAACTTCTATGTCTTCAACAGTCTTTTTCGGCATTTTCCCTCCTAAAAGTCGCGCTTCAATAGAAAGCAGACAGTCTCCTTAAGCGGAGCTTGCCTGGATGTGTCAAGCCGGGTAGCCTCGAGATGTGCCAGAGCTTTGTAATAGTATTGTTCAGCCAAATTCTCAGCATAGTCCCTGGCGCCTAATTGGTCCAGAATCTTCGTAACCTCTTTGATATCCTCGCCCTCGATAGATTTCTGAGAGTAAAACTTCTCGAGCCTCTTTCTTTTCTCACCATGACTACTTTGTAATCCGTAAACTACAGGCAAGGTTTTCTTCCTCCGTGAGATATCACCAGCAGATTTACCAATGCTTTCCTCCACTCCCCAAATTCCCAATATGTCATCACAAATCTGATAGGCCATACCTAATTCTTTGCCGAACAGGTGAAAAAAGTCCACCAACTTACTATCTTCGCTGCCCAGGTATGCTCCCAAAGAAGTCGATACGGCAAGCAGGGCTGCTGTTTTCTTGGCTGCCACGTCAAGGTAATCCTCGATGGTGGTGTCGCGACGGTTCTCATATTCGACGTCCAAGTATTGTCCCTCACAAAGCTCCAAACAAGCCAGGCTCAACATTTTAATGGAACTAGCGACTTTTTCATCAGCTATTCCCTTCTCTTGTAGTTTAAGTAACGCTAAATAAGCTAGAGTGAACATGACATCGCCGGCATTTATCGCTTGAGACTGACCCCATAATTTCCATACAGTTGGCCGGTGATGACGCTCATAGCTAACATCTTCGATATCATCATGGATTAAAGAAAAATTGTGGATGAGCTCGACGGCTGCTGCGGCGGGCATTACTTGCGACGTGCCACCCCCCACCGCTTGACAACTAAGAAGGCAAAGGGTAGAGCGAATAAATTTGCCCGATTCTCTGCTACAGGAATGTCCATGCTCATCCTGCCAGCCCATATGATATCGTAGCATACTACAGAGAGCTGGAGGGCAGCTATCGATAACCTTCTTTAGCTCAACTCGCACTGTGTTGCGATAAGACCTGAAGGACTCAGGCAAGCTATATTTTACACCCATAGGAATAAGTCCATATTAACGGCTAAGAAAACAGATTGTCAACTAAGTGAGATTTGTGCCCTGCTGCCAGAGTCTTTGGAGAAAGGGCCAAAGGTAGCCATAACGTACAAGATAATTGCCAACGGAAAGCTTGCTGAAACTCTATCAGCGCGCTATAATTAGCAATTTGGTATTAAGAGTGCTAATTAGTGCCCGGAAATGCCAACGGATAAATCTGGGGTCCCCTGAAAAACGAAGTTTTCCAGGGGTAATATCATAGGAGGTAACTAGATGAGTTGTACTATATGCGGAAATCCATTGATTTATGACAGGGTTGTTTTCCATTGTTCCTGTGGTGCCTTTATACACGCCTACTGTTGGGATGAGCATGTATTGCAAGCTCATCGACCGCCTTTTGAGATAGGTAGCGTCAATTTGGATGGCGAATTTAAAGCAAGAGAGAGCAAAATAGAGGAGCAGGTCTCCAGGGCGCAAGTCTCCGGGGAACGAAGCTCAGAAGAACAAAAAACACCTCTTTTAAAGTAAAGGAGGATATGAATGCCCACTTATCAATATCGCTGCCTGAATTGTAACCTGCTATTTGAGCTTAAGCAGAGCTTCAATGATAAGCCCATAGCTGATTGTCCTAGCTGCCACGGAATTGCCCGTCGCCTTTTCTCTGCCGTCCCCATCATATTTAACGGACCGGGCTTTTATGTAACTGACTCCAGGGAGGAGAGGGGAAAAGGGGCTAATCCTGAAGGATTCAGAAAAAAAGATAACGGAGGTAGCAAGTAATGAAATGCCCTGTCTGTGGCAAAGAAGCCAGGGCCCATATTTATTACTGCGCCAAATGCGCCGTTTATGTGCACGAGAAATGCTGGCAGAAGCATGTAGCACAGGCCCACAAAGACTAGCTCACCCTTGTATTCTTATCATTCACGCCCTATCATGCTATACTTAATTTCGTTGTCCCTGTAGCTCAGCTGGACAGAGCGGCTGCCTTCTAA
>JBGPRV010000017.1:0-14040 GCA_041489785.1 Dehalococcoidia bacterium
GGCGTGGTGTGGGTGGAAACGGAAAAGGGTGAGGAGCCTGCCGATGAAGTTTTGTTTGAGAGGTTCATCACTTCAGGATGCGGGAGGGGGACCTCTTTCTACAGCGCCGCTGATGCTCAAGGTCAGGTGAAAGTCGAATCCCAGATTAAAATCTCCGCTCTCGAAGTTCTAGCTCTGGTAAGCGAGTTTCAACATCGCTCCCAGATTTATCGGGCGACCGGCGGTGTACATAGTGCCGCCCTGTGTGATAATAAGGACATTTTAGTGTTTAGCGAAGATATAGGAAGACACAATGCCATAGACAAAATTTTTGGCGAGTGCCTCTTGAATGACATAGCGATGGACGATCACATAATAATCACCAGCGGCAGGGTCTCTTCAGAGATACTGCTCAAGGTAGCTAAAAGAAATGTCCCCGTAATTGTCTCTAAGTCCGCCCCTACTAACTTAGGGGTGAGGCTAGCTAATGATTTGGGCGTGACTCTGGTGGGCTTTGTGAGGGGCAAGAGAATGAATGTGTACACTCATGTCAAAAGGATTAGCCAAAAATGAAGAATAAAGACGCTGAACTCGTACAGAAAATCTCGGCTCTGAAGAAGAAAAGGAATGCTGTTATCCTGATCCATAACTATCAACGGGATGAGGTTCAGGATATAGCCGACCTTATTGGTGATTCTCTGGAGCTGAGCCAGAATGCGGCTAAAACCGATGCCGATGTAATCGTGTTTTGCGGAGTTCACTTCATGGCGGAAACAGCCTCCATCCTCTGCCCTGACAAGGTTGTCTTGCTTCCTGATATGAATGCTGGCTGCCCCATGGCGGATATGATTACCGCTGAACGCTTGCGGGCGAAGAAAAAGGAACATCCTCAAGCAGCGGTGGTCTGCTATATCAACTCCTCAGCCGAAGTCAAGGCGGAATCGGATATCTGCTGTACCTCCGCCAATGCCGTCGAGATTGTAGAGAGCCTGGATGCTCCGGAGATATTATTTGTCCCTGACCAGTATCTCGGGCATTATGTCTCGGCCAGGACAGGCAAAAAGATGATACTCTGGCCCGGCTTCTGCCCCACCCATGCCAGGATAGAGCCTGAGACGATAAAGGAGTTGAAGCGGGAATATCCTCAAGCTAAGGTGGTAGTTCATCCCGAATGTAAGCCGGAGGTCATCGCCCTGGCCGATGAAGTAGCCAGCACCAGCGGAATGTGTAGATATGCCCGGCGAGATGAGGTCAGAGAGATGATTGTGGGCACGGAGATGGGGTTAATACACCGGCTGAGAAAAGAGAATCCCGGCAAGAGATTTATTCCTGTTTCCGAACAGGCAATCTGCCCCAACATGAAGTTGATTACTCTGGAGAAAGTTTTGTGGTCATTGGAAGAGATGAGTCCTGAAGTGAAGGTTCCTGAGAAAATTCGCCTTAAGGCCAAAGCTGCCGTGGATAAGATGCTCCAGGGGAAATCAAAAATCAAAGGGCAAAAGTCAAAATGACAAATCAAAATGCAAAGGTTTCCAACTTTCTGTCATTGCGAGGAGCCAAAGGCGACGAAGCAATCTCGGAGATTGCCACGCACCTTTCAGGTGCTCGCAAAGACAAAAAAGTGAAGGGCTCGCAATGACAGGGGAGTGGAGAAAAATAGAGTTGACCCCCTTCTTACCCTAAATTTTAACAGCATTTTAACATTTAGATGTTACACTTCAAGTAGTAAAAGAAAAAAGGACAGAGTAAAGCGCACACAAGGGATAAGGTTGATTGACAAAGGCGGGGAGATAATATATAATTAAAGGAGGTATAGGAAGAGAAAAATGGAGGCTCGGGGGGATCTGGCAGCAATCAAATTGACAACAAGAATCGCAGATAGTCAAAAGGTCGAGTTCCCAACGAATTTATTTGGTCTCCCTTTCCAGACTTGCCCCCACGGGCAACAAAAAATCGGAAGACCAAAAGCACGAAAGGAGGTGGGTCTATCGGGTAATGTATAAAGACTAAGGTTGCTGGAGGCAACCGGTGTCGACCGGTTTGTTCCAGCATCGCAGGTTAGCTCCGATGAAATCGGAGCAACCACAAACAAAGGAGGTTGAGATTTGAAAAGGATTATTTTTCTGATTATCGCCAGTCTTCTGGTGATAGGACTGGTACTGCCCGGCTGCGGAGAAGGAGGACCGGCGGCGCGCCCTAAGATAATAATCGGCATACCTTATCCAGCAGGTAGTATACAGGGTGACGGCATGATAAAGGGTGCCGAGCTGGCAGCCCAACAAATTAACACTCCAAATGCCGGTATAAACATAACAGTAGGGGGCAACTCGACTATCTATGACATCCAATTAGTCGAGCTGAACGACAACGAAATTGCCAATCCCACCGCTGCTTGGAATACCGTGGATCATCTAATAACAGTTAACGACGCACAATTTATTATAGGCGGCTTCCGGACAGAGGCCGTAGAACCCATGATACAAAACGTGTTGAAAACCGAGAAAGTTCCTTTCTTCGTCTGCGGTGCTGCGACAGGGGAGCTATTATCGGGTGGTCTATCGGGAGATAGCATATGGCCCGGTGGTTACGGAACGCCATACTATTCCTACAACTCATCATCGGACTACTACAAGTACGTCTTCCGAGCCACTCCGTTCAACGCCGGCTTCCTGCTGCCCATGGTTATGACGACGTTCGCCCAACTCAGTCAGGACATTCAAACCGCTATGGGTTGGACCTGGAACGGGACTGCCTTCCCCTACAAACTTACTATAGGCATAGTAGGTGAGAACCTGACCTGGGCCATACCGATACTAGGTGGTTACCAGAAATTACTGGCGTACGGCCCTTACTTCGGCTGGAGCTTTTGCGCTACTACCTCGCTCAGGACATTTAGTGACTCCGCTTCAGCAGGTGTAGTGGATGCAGCTCTGACTGATTTACAGAACGCGCATTGCGAAGTCATCTTGACCTGCATGTCCGGGGCGGTTGGCAAAACATTTGGTACAGAGATGCATGCGCTTAATATAACCGCTATACCTGTGGGCATTAACGTAGAAGCCCAGGACCCGAATTACGCCATAAACACCGGTTCTCAGTATGAGGTTACCACGGGGACATGGGCACAGGGCGTCGCTCAAACCGGTCTGACGGCCGCATTCCTCTCTGCCTACCACACCTACACTAATTCGTTCCCAGTTTATACAGCGGCTAGCTATGATATGGTTTGGACTTTGAAGACAGCCTTCGAAGCTACGAACTCGGTGGATAAAGATGTCGTTTCGGCCTACCTGCTGGCCAACCCCCGCACTATCACGTCGGGCGTCGCGCAGTATTATCCTCAGTGGGATCAAGTGACGCACGGACTTAAACTTGTTACTGTACCTGATTCCCCCCACTTCCTGGGTTATGTGGAGGTGCCAGCGCTCAACGCTAGCCAGGTAGCCGCTCTCTACACTACCCTCGGGTACAAGCCCATCGGCACTGGCTTTAACTACACGATGGCCCCATTCACAACTAACGACCTTGTGTTTGGTCCCGGCTATGTGACCGGCATTTGCGTCCAGTGGCTAAACGGCACCCAGGTGGGCGTGTGGCCCAACGCAGGATATGACAATATTGTTAGTACTCTCGCCCCATTAAAGATCCAGACCACTCTCGTGCAGGCACTCGTTGGTCTCAACTGGTCTGGCGCACTGGAGTATTCAGGGACGTCAAACATGGTGATACCTGCAGCTTACCAAGCTACATGGCACGGCTGGTTCCCATAAAATAACCAGTCCTGTGTAAGTAACCTGGTGACAGGTTCTGCGGAGGCCCCGGCTAAGCCGGGGCCTCCCGTTTTTCCACCGCAAAAACGGCTGGATGGGGACGAGCCCCGAAGGGAGAAATCCTAGACACCAAATAACAAATCCTAAACAAGAGAAAGGAAGAATTTGGTTCTTCCCATCCAAATACCAATGTCCAAAACAGTTTAGAGATTTGAATTTTGATATTTGGATTTGTTTGGAGCTTAGAAATTAGGATTTAGGATTTAATTGCGCGGGTGTCGCCAACGATTCGATAAGAAGACCCCGGGAAACATTGACTATTTGGAGAGGCAGGCCTTATAATCTACAAGGCTCTCCTGAGCAACGCGAAGGATTCTTCGGTTGCCCGAGGCAATCTCCGTAATGATAAGGAAACTGCTAAACGACCTCGACGGATAATAGGATGTGATAATGAAAAATAGAAGAATTCTCTGGCCGGTCCTGCTCTCTATTTTTCTGGTCTTCAGCTCTATTTTAACTGCGTCAGTTGCTGAAGCTTCATCAGCCATGTATTTGCCAGATGACTATTCGATTATCCGTTCAGCAGTAGATAGCTCCAGCCTGGTTTCGGCAATGGCACTGAGTACGCCTCAGGGGCAGGTAACACCCATGGTCGCCGCCGGCGGCTATCATACGGTGGGGCTTAAGTCCGATGGCACCGTGGTTGCGGTGGGGAACAACGAAGTTGACCAGTGCGAGGTCGGCAACTGGACGGACATCATTGAGGTTGCCGCAGGTGCCAGCCACACGGTGGGGCTTAAGGTTGATGGTACTGTCGTTGCTGTGGGGGATAACGGGTATGGGGAGTGCAATGTCAGCCGCTGGACGGACATTATCCAGGTTGCCGCTGGCGGCTCTTACACGGTGGGGCTAAAGTCTAATGGCAAAGTCGTCGCCGTGGGGGACAACCAGGATAAGGAGTGTGACGTCGGCAGTTGGAAGGACATGGCCCAGGTCGCCGCCGGGGGCTATCATACGGTGGGGCTTAAGTCCGACGGCACCGTGGTTGCTATGGGGAACGACGGAACTGGCCAGTGCGAAGTCGGCAACTGGACGGACATCATTGAAGTTGCCGCGGGGGGCTATCACACGGTGGGGCTTAGGTCCGACGGCACTGTGGTTGCTGTGGGGTACAACGAAGACGGCCAATGTCAAGTCGGCAACTGGACAAATATTATCCGGATTGCCGCGGGCTGGAAGTATACGGTTGGGCTTAAAGCCGACGGCACCGTGGTTGCCGTAGGGAACAATGACTACCGGCAGTGTAATGTCAGCGATTGGACGGACATTGTCCAGGTCGCTGCCGGATTGTGGTATACAGTGGGGCTTAAAGCCGATGGCACTGTGGTTGCTATTGGGGACAGCGATGTGGGGCAGCGCGATGTCGGTGGCTGGAGGGACATAAAACAGGCTCCCGCAGGCGGATATTGTCATACGATAGCCGCAGGCTGGTGGCATACAGTGGGGCTTAAAGCCGATGGCACTGTGGTTGCTGTGGGGGATAATAACGACGGGCAGTGCGATGTCGGCAACTGGACGAACATCTTACAAGTTGCCGCAGGTGCCGGCCATACGGTGGGGCTTAAGTCCGATGGCACCGTAGCCGCCGTGGGGAACAACGAAGCCGGCCAGTGCGAAGTCGGTAACTGGACAGATATCATCCAGGTTGCCGCCGGCTTGTGGTATACAGTGGGGCTTAAAGCCAATGGCACTGTGGTAGCTGTGGGGGATAACACGTATGGGCAGCATAATGTCGGCAATTGGACGGGCATCGTACAAGTCGCCGCAGGCAGCTATCACACGGTGGGGCTTAAGTCCGATGGCACCGTAGCCGCCGTGGGGGACAACACCTACGGGCAGTGCGAGGTCGGCAACTGGGCGGACATCGTACAAGTCGCGGCAGGTGCCGGCCACACGGTGGGGCTTAAGTCCGATGGCACCGCGGTGGCCGTGGGAAATGTAGACTACGGTCAGTGCGATGTCGGTAGCTGGGCGGATATTATCCAGGTCGCTGCCGGCAACGTTCATACGGTGGGGCTTAAGTCCGACGGCACCGTGGTCACGGTAGGGAGTAATGCAAATGAGGAATTGGATACTAGCGAGTGGGCTGACATCACCCAGGTTGCCGCTGGTAGCTATCATACAGTGGGGCTTAAGTCCGACGGCACCGTAGTCGCCGTGGGTCCGGGGACTAGACTTGCTAAATGGAATCTAGGAATTGTCAGCTTCTACGTTACCTACCTTACTATCTCCAGCGCAATTGGCGGCGAGGTAATCCGACCGGGGGAGGGGAGCTTTCCTTATTATCGTGGCAGGGTGCTCAACCTAGTAGCTAAGCCCGAGGATGGCTACCGCTTCGTCAACTGGACTGGCGCTGTGGGCACCGTTGCTAACGTTAATGCTGCCCAAACTACCATTACCATGAACGGCAACTATTCCATAACGGCCAACTTTGAGGAGAAACCACCAGTCAGTTGGGCTCTTATTGGCGGGACTATAGCAGCGTGTGTAATAGTGGGACTGGTGATTTTCTTCGTGCGTAGAAGGAGGGCTGCCCCGACTAAAAGTAGAGGGAGCACTGCCCGGAGCAAAAGACGCTGAATTGAGACAGTTCGAGGGCGGGTAGTGAAGAAATCCCAAATCTCAAACAATATTAAAATTCAAAGATAAAAACTCAAAATTACAAATCAAAGTTCAATATTAAGGTTCCAGGTGTTCTCAGTTAGCTATTTTAAAATTTTGCCCTGTCATTTTGCTTTTTGCATTTTGATATTTGACTTTACCTGGGATTTGGAGCTTGATTTGACATTTGAGCTTTGTCATTTGTCATTGTGTAGGATTGGAATTTAGCCCCAATGAGATTGCCACGCTCCCGCCTGCCTGCTCGCCGTATGACTCCAGAGCAGGCGAGCCAAGCCTTGGCCTGCTTGCGCTAAAGCTTCAGCGAAGGCAAGCGGGCAGGTCGCTCGCAATGACAGGAATCTGGTACCGATAAAATTTTGAGAAAATCGGGGGAAAACCTTGACAAGGCGGGGGCGCGTAATATATAGTATCCGACAATTGAACGGAAGGCGAAGGGTTTGCAAAGTGCCCAGAATTAAACAAACGACCGGAATCACAGGCTTTGTAGGGGCGGGGTTTATCCCCGCCTTATTTTGGGCTCTCCACCGGGATTGCCACGCTCCCGCCTGCCAAGCCTTGGCGGGCAGGTCGCTCGCAATGACAGGAAGTTCTCGGGATTAAAAGTGCCATGGCCGCGCAACTTATAATTTACACAGTAGTGCACGGAAGTGTGTATGCCCTGCTGGCAGTAGGCTTTTCTCTCATCTTCGGCGTGGCTCGCCTGCTTAACATGGCTCATACGGCGTTTTGCGTGCTGGCGGCCTACGTCTTTTACAACCTAGTTTCGCCGATACTAGGAATTGAACTGGGTCTTGTTCCAGCAATCATCATATCAATAGTCGCTGTTACCTTGTTAGGTATGTTAGTTTACAAGTTCATTATTGACCGTGTACGCGAGCACCCTGGCGCTGTATTGCTGGTCACCATCGCCTTAGCCATGCTTATAGAACAGGCCTTGACTATGCGCTTTCACGGCAACTCTGCCAGTGTTGGGTTTTTTATTGGCGGATACACCTCACTCTTTGGAGTTGCAATCGTCAACCACTATTTCCTGATACTAGGCGTAGCGGTGGTGTTCATTATTGCCGTGTATCTCTTCTTATCGAAGACCAAAATGGGCATCGCGGTCAGGGCAGTGGCCAACGATACTGAGATTGCCAACCTCATGGGAATTAGTCCTTCCCGGATACTAATGATAACCATGACCATAGCCACAGCACTGGCAGCGATTGCTGGCATAGTGATTGCACCGGCCGGGTCATTCACCTCCCCAAGTACATGGGCCAATACGCTGCTGTTGGTCATGGTAATTGTGGTAATAGGCGGGCTGGGAAGTATAAAGGGGAGCATCATTGGGGCGGCCGTTATAGCCTTGGTCGAAGCACTGTGCATATATGACCCTCTCGGATTGTTCGGTTCTGGCGCCGCTTATCTGATTAATACGCTCGTCTTGTTGGCTATGGTTATAGTGCTTGTGGTGAGACCGGGAGGATTGTTCGGCACGCTGTTCGAAGAGGAGAAACTATAAATTGTTCAGACGGCTGTTGAAGGATTTCCGATTTGATGTGCTGCCGGTCCCCGGCCGGGTTATCGCCATTATTTTTTTCATCTTCCTGTTTATGTTCCCGCTGATTACACAGAACAGTTACTATATGAACATGATGATCAGCGCCAGCATATTCGCTATTTTCGCCGTGAGCTGGGACTTGTTGGGTGGCTATACTGGACAAGTAAATTTCGGCCATGCCCTATTCTTCGGAGTCGCCGGTTACGCATCGGCAATGCTGGGCAGGCGTTTGGGCTGGCCACTTCCAGCGACGATGATAACGGGAATCCTGGCTGGAGTAGCGGCAGGAGCGGTCACATGTTTTCCTGCCTTGAAGCTGAGAGGACCTTACTTGTCCCTGCTTACGTTAGCCTTTCCTCTCATGTTGGTGCCACTAGTCTTATACTTCAGGAACTACACCGGTGGTGAGTATGGCCTATTCGGACTTCCCTATATTGCTGAATCGCTAGCAGGGCGATATTATATATGTTTGATAGTGATGATATTATCAGTGCTTATAATGTGGAAGCTTACCGATGCCGGGAGCAGGTATGTCAGGACCGGCCTTATTTTCCATGCCATCCGTGAAGACGAGATTGCGGCCCGTGCCACGGGAATAAACACCATAAGATACAAGATGCTGGCTTTTATGACCGGTGGTTTTTTTGCCGGACTCGCAGGTGTCTTATATGCCCATGCCTTTGGGTTGGTCAGCATCAATATGCTCAGCCTCACCCTGTCCTTTGAGGCTATAATATGGGTAATATTCGGCGGTATTGTCAGCATTTATGGAGGAGTTGTTGGAGTTTACGTCCTATATCCACTTGTGGCCCTTTCATATGATGTCCAGTCTATTTTCGAAAACATTTACCGGGCAATTCCCAAGGACATGGCCCCACTTCGGAACATCGTGGCATTTTTGGAACAACTTGCTATTTACCCGCAGAGCATCCTGGCTATTATAGTGATACTGGTACTATTATTCATGCCCGAAGGGGTTGCCGTGTGGATACGGAATAAGATGGAGCGAGAGTGTCCGCGCTGTAAGCTAACTAATGTGGCCTGGCGTCGTGAATGCCGGGCCTGTGGTGCCTCTCTGCACTAAGTATAAACATCAGTAGCCAGTAGTCAGTAGTCAGTAGCTAGTAGCCAGTAGTCAGTCATCAGCCGCCTATCCTCAGAAGATAAAGAAGTTGATGGCTTGAAAACAATACACCCGCCTCTTGTCAAAACTTTTGTATTTTGATTTGTCATTTTGACTTTGGACCTTTGATTTTTGAATTTCTACCCCTCCACCGAGATTGCTTCGGCACTATCGTGCCTCGCAACGACATGAAGTGGGTGTCTTTGCGAGCATCTGAAAGGTGCGTGGCAATCTCATTGGCTAAATTCCAAATCCTAAACTTCAAGCTCCAAAACAAATCTCTTCAAAATGCAAAAATAGTGGTAGTAACAAGAATACAGAATCCAGTAGCCAGTAGGGGAATCTTCTTAATACTGAATACTGATTTCTGAATACTGGCTACTAATTTTAGGATTTGGTGCTTGGGATTTAGGATTTCTTCGAAACCTTAGGGGCGGGTCTTCGGCACCGCGAAGAAAGGGATTCCTTCACGCCTCGAAGGAGAGATTGCTTCGTCCCGATAAATATCGGGACTCGCAACGACAGAAGGCGGGGTGGCTATTTACATGCCCAGGTATGTCTTCCTGATAGTCTCGTCCTTGAGCAATTCCTCGGCTGTCCCGTGAGCGATGATGTGCCCCCTGGACATGACATAGTTCCTCTTGGAGAGGGCGAAGGCAAAGCTGATATCCTGTTCAGCCAGAAGTATGGTGACTCCCAATTCACGGTAAATCTCTTCCACGCGCTTGAACAGGTCGTCCTTTATCTTGGGGGCCAGCCCGCTGGACGGCTCATCAACTAACATCAATTTGGGACGGCGCATGAGAGAGCGGCCAACAGCCAGCATCTGCCGTTCCCCACCGGATAAAGTCCCCGATTGCTGTTTTTCCCTTTCCTTCAGCCTGGGAAACAGTTCATAGACTCTGGCCAGGCTATCATCAACTTCTTTCCTATTTTTGCACAGGTAGGCTCCGGCGAGGAGGTTCTCCCTGACCGTCATCTCGACAAAAGGTCGGCCCATTTGGGGGCAGAGCTGGAGACCCTTCTTGGCTATTTGAAATGCCGCTAGCTTATCAATCCTTTCCCCCTCAAATTCGATGCTGCCCTCAAAGGTTACTACTGACTTCTTGGTGCCTCTGAGGACTTCCCTGTCCCAGTTTATCAAACCGGCGATAGTGCGGAGAAGAGTGGTCTTGCCGGCGCCATTGGGACCGACGAGCCCGACAAACTCTCCTGTTTCCACCTTCAGGCTGGCGCCATCCAGAATGGTGGCTGTATCATACTTTACGATTACATTCTTTACCTCAAGCAATGAGCACCTCCTTGCCGGTGTAAGCTTCAATCACGGCGGGGTTTTTGACTACTTCCTGGGGGGTACCCTGGGTGATGATTTCCCCATAATTGAGGACAATCACCCGGTCCACTATTTTCATGAGCTCACTCAGCTTGTGTTCGATTATCAGCATAGCCGGTCCTTCGCTATGAAGCCTGCCGAACCGACCTCCTTTGTGCAACCTTTTCAGGGATTTAGCGACAAGCTCTGTTTCGGCAGGATTAAGTCCTCCGAAGGGCTCATCGAGGATAAGGAGTTCGGGCTCGGTAGCAATGGCCCGGGCTACCTCCAGTCGTTTCAAGTCTCCGTGAGACAAGGTGGAGGCTGGCTCACGAGCCCGATCGGCGATGCCCACGAACTCCAGGGCATCCCGCGCTTTCACCACGGTGGTCTTGGTCCATTCGCCGCCCTTGGTTATGCGCGGGCACAGGCAACCGACCATGACATTGGCGATAATAGGCAAGTGGCGGAATGGTTTAACTACCTGGAAAGTCCCTACGAGCCCTCTCTGGACGATTTTCCAGGGACGCCACCTGGTTATGTCCTCGCCCTTAAATCGGACTTTTCCGGAATCGGGCTTGAATATGCCGATTATGCACCGCACGAGGGTGGTCTTCCCGGAACCATTGGGCCCAATCAGGCCCACGATTTCGTCCCTGCCTATTTGGAAGCTAACATTGTTGACGGCAACCAGTCCGCCAAAACGCTTGGTTAAGTTTTCTACTTCAAAAAATGGTGCCATTCTATAACTACTCCTCTCTCAGCTCGCGGCGTGATACCTTGCCGATGTCTGTCTTGGGCACCTCGCCCCTGAACTCCACTATCTTGGGTACCATGTAGGCAGCCAGCTTTCCAGCGCAATACTTTATAATATCTTCTTCAGACACTTTCCCTCTGGCTTCCGACTCTAGAACGACGATGGCTTTAACCTTCTCGCCAACCTCGGGGTCGGGCACCCCGATGACGCCGGCCTCCCTGACTTGAGGATGAGAAGCGATTACTTCCTCTACCTCTCTGGCATATACTTGCAAACCCTTGTATTTAATCATGTCTTTCTTCCTATCGTAGAAGTAGAAATAGCCCTCTTCATCCATTCTGGCCAGGTCCCCGGTGCGCAGCCAGGTTTCACCGTCGATTTCCATAAGTACTTCCTTGGTTGCTTCCGGCCTCCCCCAGTATCCCGGGAAGACATTGGGGCCCTTGAATACCAATTCGCCTGTTTCCCCGACGGGAAGGAACTTGGTGCCTTCCGCCTCCATTATGCCCGCCACGCAGCCAGGCAGAGGTACACCGAAGGAACCGATTTTCGCCCTGCCGTAGGGATTGACCATACCGGTCGAGGTCGTCTCGGTCATTCCCCAGCCCTCGTGGATTCTAGCGCCGGTCCGCTTTTCCCAGCCCTTGGCAGTGTCCTCGAGAAGAGCATCAGCACCTGAGATAAGGACTTTTATCTTCTTCCAATTTACTCTGTCAGTCTTTTCATAGTCCTTGAGATATTCAAACAGGGCGGGAACGCTGTAGAAAATAGTTCCTTTGTAATTTTCTAGTGCACTCAAAATGTCATCAGGGTCAGGAGTGGTGATTAGTATTGAAGTGTAGCCCTGGGTTAATCCTCCCATCATGACCACTGCTTGACCATAGATGTGGTAGAAAGGCAAATAGGCTATTACGGTCTCTTTCCCATCCTGGACGACATCACCCCAGAATTTAGTGCCGATCTCTCGAGCGGCGCCAAAATTGTAATGAGTTATCTTGGCACCTTTGGGCTTCCCGGTCGTCCCGCCAGTGTAGGGAAGAGTTACGATGTCCTCTCTAATATTGAACTTGATATCGGGCGGATTCGGGGGGTATTTCTTAAGCAAGTCCTGGAATCGATAAAATCCCTCTTTTTGAAACATTTCAACAGGCGGGGCAGCCATTTTCTGATATACAGACCGGAGCACACTGCTGCCCAAAATTTGTTTCATTTTCGGCAGGTATTCGCCGATGCTGGTCATGATGACAGCATCCAGCTTGACTCCGCTTTTTTCCACGTTATCGTAAAGAATATCCAGGCAAACAAGCATTCTCGCCCCGCTGTCTTCAAGCTGGTACTTGATTTCGGAGCTGACATAAACAGGGCTGATTGCCGTTAAGGTAGCTCCGGCTTTCAGGGCTCCCATATAAGCTATGATGAACTGAGGCGAATTAAGCAGCAGGAGGGCAACCTTGTCGCCTTTCTTGATGCCTAAATCATGTAGCGCCGCAGCAAACCTGTCAACCTGGTCTCGGAGCTCTCGGTAGTTCATCTTTCTACCATAGAATATTACCGCGGTCTTGTCCTTCCATTTATCGCAAGTCTCATTAAAGGTGTCCACCACGGACTTTTCCTCGATTGTAACATCCGGCGACACACCTTTTAGATACCATTTTATCCACGGCCTGGCTTCATATTTGGCTTTATTTTCATCCTGTGCCATTTCTTACCTCCATTTTATTACAGATAGTGTTTGTAGTTAAGTGCAAAACTTAATAATTCAGTGTTCCCAAAATCCAAACCCATCTTACCCATATTTTATCAAACTGTCAAGCTCTTTCATGTCCCTCCAGAGGATTGCTTCGGCACTACCGTGCCTGGCAACGACAAAAAATTGTCACTACTTATATGAACGAGGATAAAGACTTGACTGTGCGGCGAGAGTGGTATAACATAAGCAGGCCATAATTTCGGAAAAACCAAGTCAAAAATAAAAAAATAAAGAAAGGAGATTAATTATATGGAAGAAGCTGTAATTGTCAGTTATCTGAGGACACCATTTTCCAGGTCGAGGCCGCGGGAGCCAGAGAGGGACGTGTTCAACGGTCTGAGAATGGACGACCTGGCTGGCAGGCTGATCCAGGAAATGCTAAAGCAGACCAAGATAAACCCCGAGGAAATCGGCGATGTAATCACGGGGACGGCCATGCCCGTGCTCGAGCAGTGGCTCTATGGGGGAAAGTCTATCAACTTCCTATCCAAGCTGCCGTTCAATGTCGCAGCTCAGGGGATTGACCGCCAGTGTGCCTCGTCAATGTCCACGATACACCAGGGGGCCATGGAAATCATGCTGGGGTACTCCGATATCGTCATATCCTGCGGAATCGAGCATATGACCCACATCCCGACCCTGGGAGGCGGCGGGCAACAGGTACCGATATCACCTAATCCCAGATTTGCCACCGAAGAGTTTAAAGAAATAGACATAATGACCACCATGAACATGGGCCTGACTGCAGAGAAGCTGCTATCACAGACCAAGTTCACCCGGGAGGACATGGACAAATGGGCGATGAAAAGCCATCAGATGGCGGCCAAGGCTCTCCAGGAAGGGTATTTTAAGGGAGAGATAATGCCAGTTGAGGCGCCGCAGGCGGACGGGACGAAGAAAGTCATTGACTCTGACATGGCCATCAGGGCCGATACTACGATGGAGGCTCTCGCCCAGTTGAAGCCTTCTTTCAAGCCGGATGGGCAGATAACGCCCGGCAACTCCTCTCCGCTCAACGCCGGTGCCAGTGCCATGATGCTGATGTCCAAGAAGAAGGCCAAGAAGTACAACCTCAAGCCCCTGGCCAAGATCATATCCATGGGGTGGGCTGGCGTTGACCC
>JBGPRV010000018.1:0-13560 GCA_041489785.1 Dehalococcoidia bacterium
ACAATCTCAAAACCATACTTTCAGCTTCAATATTTGTCTTCATATTTAACCTCTCCTGATTATTTCATGGGAACTTTGCTCGTTTGGTCCACTTCTATTATAACAACTTTTGTTTGTTTACAACAAATCAACATGACTCAACAATAACTTTATCCAATCCGTGCAGTCCGCATTGGCCAAATCATGATTCATTCAAAACGAGCTCAATGGAATTTAAGCAATGAATATATTCTCGATAAATAATATCCGTCCGAGGTATTGACTTTTTTTTGAAGAAGTGTTACTTTATAAGAAGTGTTCTCGTACTTGTTTTCCTCGTATTACTACAGCATGTCAGATTCACTCGTGAGTGTGGTCAGGCAAATGAGCCCGACTCCGGTGGCAAAAGGGCTTAGTATAGGCAAGAGACGGTTGTTGAACGTGGTCAAACGTGTAATTTTATCATCGCCGAGCTTCACCGACAATAGAAACGGTCGCTACTTCGACTAAGCGTGGCTGAAAAAAGCCACGGATATTGTGGGAGGCAAGAGAGGAAATATAAACTAAATTAGGAAGAGACCTGCTGCCGCAGGTCTCTTCTTTGATGTTGGCGATGGTCGGTCAACCACCACCATATTTATTTTATCACTCAGCTTGTACCGCTGGCAAACGGTGGGAAGGCGGACGGTGGTGGCTGGCCGATGAGGGAGATTATCCTTGCCCATGGAATCTACCCCGCATGAGGGGGGACGGGTCGGTCTTGGGCGAGGAGAGCGACACCTCAAATATTTGTGAGGTTCAATAAGGAACAAACAAGAGAACAAGAAAGGAGAAAAAATGAAAAAAATACTTAATATTCTATTTGTCCTGGTGCTGGCACTGGGGATAGCTATAGTGCCCACTATAGTGCCCAGCCAAACACATCGGGTTGCTGCAGAGGAAGCCTCCACTGTTTTGGTGGACAACCTGCTAGCCAGTTGGACAGGGGCCGGCGGGGGAGGTGTCTATTCCTGGTACTGCCCACCTGGTCCCTTTCCTTATTACAGCACCCTGTATTCGCCCGGTACGACGGCTCTCTACCTCGGGCGTGAGGCAGGTATCATCAAGGCTGGTCTTACCGTAGACCCGGATGACGGGCACTACTGGGACGACGGCGGCTTCGGCTTCCGAGATAGTTTGGGCACCATCGATGCGTTGGCAGCCGGTACTCTGAGCTACGACGTCGTGAACCAGGAAGGCACCAACCCGGTGTGGATGACAATCGAGATCGACACAGGTGTGGTGGGCAATCGGAGTGACGACACGACTTACCAACATGTGCCGACGACGAACCCGGCTGGCTGGCACACGGTTGACGCTGCTGCCGGACTATGGCAGAAGTGGAACAACTATGAAGGCGACACCACCGGGAACCCCAAGATTTCATTGAGTGCTGTTGCTGCGAATCACACCGGCCTCAATGTCACGCGTGTCTACCTTCGCCTGGGCATGGGCGACTCGTATCACGGCACCGGCAACGGCACCATCGGCTGGGTTGACAAGGTTACGATCGGCACAGTGACATATGATTTTGTGCTCCCTAGATATTGGTACGTAGCCAAGACAGGTTCGGACACCAACGAGGGCACTGAGGCGTCGCCGTTCTTGACCATCCAGAAGGCTGTTGATTCAGCTAATGTTACCGAGAACACGATCCATGTGGCTGCGGGGACATACCAGGAGCAGGTGGTCATCAACAAGAACCTGACGCTGGTAGGCACAGGTGACCCCGTAATCCAGGCGCCCGCTTCACCGACTAAATTTAAATTCCCCGAAAGCGGCGCATGGTGGGACCCTGTGGTCTTCGCCTTCGGGGGAACCAACGCTGGCGGCACTATATCTGGTGCTGGCACGGTAACAGTCAGTATCTCCGGCTTCACGGTTGATGGAAATAACCGCGTGCCATATGACCGTGCGGCAGGAATTCTCTTCAGGAACGCCGGAGGAAACATCACGGATAATACCGTCCAGAACATGTGTATTGATGGAAAGCAGACCTTCGGCATCATAGCCTATGGTAACTCCGATATGGAAATCACGGGAAATGACGTAAGCGGGTACTCCAAAGGCGGAATAGGGGCAAATGGTGACAATGTGTTAGGTCCGCCTTCGTATCCGACCCCGCATGCTGTAATCGAGGGTAATACCGTGACCGGACCAGGGAATGTGTCTGTAACTAATGCGCCCAACGGCATCCAGATCGGCTGGGGAGCAACAGGCAAGATAATCGGGAATGCCGTAAGCGGCAACGGCTGGCCGGGCACAGCCTGGACAGGAAGCGGCATCATCGTGGCCGGAGCGGACGATGTTGAGGTTGGCGGTAACGATGTCCACGACGAGACCGGTATTGCCGTGTGCGGCTGGATGTGGGCTCCGAGCGGCGTTATCGCTGAGCGTACCTGGATACACCACAACACGGTTGATGGCAACACCTACGGGATTTCCATCCAGGATAAGTCAGTCAATACAACAATAGAGTACAACACCATTAAGAACAGCAGCTACGACGGAATCGACATCTGCAACTTCTATGGCTATGCTCCCACGGGAACAGTGATCCAGCATAACAGCATCATCGACAACAACGCCGAGGATGACTCAACCTCAGGTGGCATCTGGATTGATGACGGTGTAGACGGCAATGAGGTTGCTGTCCATCTCAACAACATCGTGGACAACAATGCGTTTGGCATCATCAACACCAGCACAAATAATAACGTCAGCGCCACCTACAACTGGTGGGGCTCATCGAGTGGACCATATCATGCAACAAAGAACCCCAGTGGTACGGGTGACGCCGTTAGCGACTATGTGGATTTCGAACCCTGGTTGGTTGTTGAGAATCCCACGGTTACCACACAAGCGGCCACCAGCATCACTACCACCACAGCCACCCTGAATATGAGCTTCACTGTGGGAGGCTACGCCTCTGTGTATGTGCGCTTTGCCTACAAGAAGTCCGCTGATTCAACCTGGTCTTATACCGGTTGGGTGGCTAAATCAGCAAGTGGCACTCACGCTGCGTCGATTGCCGGGCTCTCTTCCAACACCCAGTATGATTTCAAGGCTCAACTTAAGTACAACGACGTTGAGTTTGGCGAGACTACGCTTGACGGCGCTACCCTTCACTTTACCACCTTGCGTACACCGCCGACGGTTACCACACAAGCCGCCACCGACGTCGTGCTGTTCCACGCCATACTTCATATGAGCTACACTGTGGGGGACTACAGCCCTGTGCAAGTGCGCTTTGCCTACAAGAAGTCCGCCGGCACGACTTGGTCTTATACTAGCTGGGTATCCAAAGGAGCGGATGGCACTGATTCCGCGCAGATTATCCTGATGGTTGCATCCGCTACGCAGTACGATTTCAAAGCCCAGCTCAAGTATGACGGCACTGTGACTGATGGGACTACCCTTCACTTCACCACAGCCATCATAAGTGGCTGCTTCATTGCTACCGCAGCCTACGGAACTCCCACCGCTAAACAAATCGATGTGCTTCGAGCGTTCCGGGATGACGTGTTGCTGAAAAGCACCGTGGGCTCTCGACTTGTTGACCTGTACTATCGGCTTAGCCCTCCCGTAGCGAATTTCATAGCCGGAAATGAGCTTTTGAGGACTCTGGTCAGAGATCTCCTGGTTGACCCCATTGTTCGGATAGTTGAAGCTACAGGGGGTATATGGCAGAACTAGGGAGGTATGTGGTATCAGGTGTGTGAGACACCAGTCCTAGCATAGGACATCACACCCGCCATGGCAAAGAGCCGGCCGTGCCACACAATGTCAGGCACGGTCGGCTCTCTCATTTGCTCTGTAAGGCATACCGGCGAGGAAAACGTCCACTGGTGAGCTGGGTCGGCAACATCTGCCTAGGGGCTACTCGGGCCCGGCGTACCCCCTGCAGCAATAAAATCGGCAGTGATAGAGTAGTTCCCATTGATGGTGATAATAGTGGCGGCTGACGCTGGGTCAGCGATTCCCTCGGTATCTCCGGTCCATGCCTGAAACTCGTAACCATCATCGGGTGTCGCCGCCAATTGAACCACCGTGCCGGCATCGCAGGTAAAAGCCCCCTCTCCAGGGGTGCTTACAGACCCTCCAGCGGTGCTGGAGATGGTGAGTTGATACGTATCAAGACCACCACAGGCTGCGGTCCCCATCAGCAAGGCTACTGCGACCAAAAAGACGGTGACCCTTGCCATGCCACTGTGTCTCCTCAAGCTGCGGAATATCCCCATAGTTCACCTGGTGCAGACCAGTTTGGCGTTTCCCAAACCCGAGTTCATTGTACTGCTATCTACACTGTACTGTCAACCCGTGGATTTGAATCACCTAAGATCGGGCCGAAGGAGGGCTTGTTAGACCACAGAAAATCTGACTCAAGGACTGTTTTGATTCGGCCTGGCGAAAACCTTGGAACGCGGTAATCCACACTATAAAACAGATGGATATGCATCAGAGATGTCATTCTGCGGCCGTCCCCTAATGTCACTGCGAGTCCTTCGCTTCTTGTCATCCTAAGCTTTTTCTTTCCTATCATCCGGAGGGAAAATTTCGGGTTCGCTCAGTGTAGACTCCGCGACCCAAGAATCCGGCTCTGGGGGGGGACTTGTCCCTCACAATTTGCCGGAGCCCACAATGGTCTCCCCTTGATAAATAATAGCCGTTCGCAGTATTGATTCTTTTGAAGTATTGCTGTTGTCTCCAGTCGAGGCAGAGAGCTACAAAATGGGTAATGATGAAGGCATGTGAGCTGTCCACCAGAAATATCTAGAGAGGTGGCGACGGGAGGTTGACTCCCTCCCGCCGTCTATATTGAAAACAAAGGAGGTCAGTGACGAGAAAGCTGGTTATTGCGCCATTGTATTCTACCTACTGGCCATGCCAATGTCCTATTGAGCAATAACCTCGTTCGCATTTTAATAAACTATACGCGATATAATATTGTAAGAGTAACACCTTTTCAAAGGGATGTCAAGGGGTTAAATCATCTAAAATTTAACTGAGGGAGGAGTTGTTAAATCACAAAAAACTGACCTAAAAATTATTATGATTTGGTCTGGTCAAAACTTTAGAAAGAAGTAAAGCCAGGCTGTGAAGAAGATGTATATGCATTCGAGGTGTCATTCGGAGCGAAACGCAGAACCCAGTTCTCTTTTTGAACAGCTTTTTTATCAGGGAAGGAGGTAAAGGTATGAGTTGTTAAACGCCCTATCTTCGTTATAATATAAAAAGGTAGGTTTTCTATTACTGCGCTTATAGGGGGGTTTTGCTCTTGAAACAAAGCCACGATGTAATCGTTGTTGGTGCTGGTCCGGCTGGGGCAACACTGGCTTACGAGCTAGCCAAGAGGGGGATCGGGGTATTAGTTTTAGAGAAAGAGAAACTGCCGCGCTATAAGTGTTGTGCTGGCGGAGTCACCAGCAAGGCGGCGAAGCTTCTCAACTTCGATATCTCCGAAGTAGTAGAAGATGTAATTTATGAGGTTAACTTTACTTTTAATCTGGGCAGCTCTTATCTGGGGCAACATTCTCAGCCACTGATATATACCGTGATGCGTGATGCATTTGACTATTTTTTGGTGCAGAAGGCACAACAACTGGGAGCTGCGCTTATGGATGGTCAGAAGGTAACGCAAGTACAGGTGAGCGGTGATTGGGTTGAGATTTCCATTGCTGACAACATTTTTCGCTCTCGACTTGTGGTCGGAGCTGATGGGGCTTATAGCGTAGTGGCAAGAGAGCTGGGCATGGGAAGGAGCATGGAATATGCCGCGGGAATAGAGTCAGAAATTGTCGTGCCCGAGGAAGAGCTGGCAAAATGGAAATCACGAGCCCAGATAGACCTGGGGTGCATTCCCGGGGGTTATGCCTGGGTGTTCCCCAAACGTAACCATCTCTCTGTTGGAGTCGGATGTCTGGCCTCCAAGGCAAGAGATTTGCACGCCCACCACCAGAAGTTTCTAAATTCACTCAGTATGGGTAGTTACACTATCGCTAGGTCTAGTAGCCACTTGATACCAACGTGTACAAAAGGGAGGTTTATTTGGCAAGATAGAGCCTTGCTTCTGGGGGATGCGGCTGGGCTTACTGACCCATTAGCGGGTGAGGGGATTTATAACGCCATCCAGAGTGCCCAGCTTGCCGCACCAGTTATCGAAGGCTCTCTAATGAGGGGCAGAGTCGGATTGCAGGGTTATCAGGAGGTTGTGGAGAAGAAGATAATGTCTGAATTGAGAATAGCGCGTACGTTATCAAAATTCTTTGTCCGCTTCCCTCGTCTGGCATTTGGAATGTTCAACCAGAGTGACGGGGTTTGGAGAGATGTATGCAACTTGATGCTTGGCGAAATAGACTATGATGCTATCAAGGGAAGGGAAGGCGGATTCAAAGGCATATTAACTCGCCTGTTACGCTTTTAGCACAGCAACCTTAGCGGCAGGAGCATGCCTAAGAGTAAAATTTGTTATAATCTAAAGTGGGAGAGCGCGGTGTCTAAGATACTGGACAAAATAAACGGCCCCAGCGATGTTAAGGGGCTAAACCAAAATGAACTGGGTGAACTTTGTTCCGAGCTCAGAGAGTTATTGGTAAGCAGAGTTAGTGAAAACGGAGGGCATCTAGCATCCAATCTGGGAGTGGTGGAGCTTACTGTTGCCCTGCACCGGGTATTTGATAGCCCGAAAGACAAGATAGTCTGGGATGTGGGGCACCAAAGTTACGTTCATAAGCTGTTAACAGGGAGAAAGGAGCAATTTCCTTCCCTTCGCCAATACCAGGGACTCTCAGGATTTCCCGATAGAAATGAAAGTTTTCACGATGCTTTCACTACGGGACACGGTGGCACCTCCATTTCAGCGGCTTTGGGCATGGCTCTGACTCGCGACCTTGCTGGCGGTGATCACCACGTAGTAGCTGTCATCGGCGATGGATGCCTCACCTGTGGCATGACTTACGAAGCGCTGAATCACGCCGGGCATTTGGGCACAAGGCTTATCGTAGTGCTCAATGACAACGGCATGTCCATTTCGCCCACAGTAGGAGCAATAGCCAAGCGGCTAAATGTAGTGCGAACAACCCGTGGCTATGTGCAGGCTAAGAAACAGACGAATCGGTTGCTGTCTCTCTTGCCTGGAGGAAAGAGGCTGCAGGGAGCATTGCGCCGTCTTAAGGAAGGAGCAAAAGCGGTAGTCATGCCCACTATGATGTGGGAGCAGCTTGGCTTTACTTACCTGGGTCCGATAGACGGTCATAACACTGCTGAATTAGAAACAGCTCTGACTCAAGCCAGGAATTACTACAAGCCGGTCATTGTCCATGTCTTGACTACGAAGGGCAAGGGTTACAAACCAGCCGAGGATAATCCCACTCACTTTCACGGTCTATCCCCTAAAAGCGAGGGCTTGGGCACAATACCTACTTATAGTCAGATATTTGCTCGGACAGTCGGTGGACTGCTCAGGGATAATCCCAGGGTAGTAGTGATAAGCGCAGCCATGGTTGAAGGCAATAGCTTATCTTCTCTGGTCAAGGAGTTTCCTCAACGCATCTACGATGTCGGAATTTCTGAACAGCATGCGGTTACCTTAGCCGCCGGGCTAGCTACCCAGGGCTTTATACCTATTGTAGCTATATATTCTACTTTCTTGCAGCGTGCCTTTGACCAGGTGTTGCACGATGTCTGTCTCCCTGACCTGCCTGTCATTTTTGCCCTCGACCGCAGCGGCATTGTCGGAGAGGATGGCAAAACACATCAAGGGATATTTGATTTATCCTATCTTAGCCTGATGCCTAATATGATTATCTGCGCACCTAAGGACGGGAATGAACTTCAAGACCTGCTCTATACCGCCATCAATACAAAACATCCTATGGCAATTCGCTATCCTCGGGGTCGGGGGACAGGCGTTGTCCTGACCAGCGAGCTTCATCAACTTCCTATAGGCAAAGCTGAGATAATAAAGCAAGGTGAAGATATAGTCATAATAGGCATCGGCTCTACTGTCATGCCTTCTCTGGAAGCAGCGGAACATTTAGCTCTGTGGGACATTGATGCCATGGTAATTAATGCCCGATTCGCTAAGCCTTTGGATACAGAGCTTATTTTGGATGTAGCTAACCATGCCAAAAGGATGGTCATAGTAGAGGAGAATGTTCTTAGCGGCGGCTTTGGTGCTGCGGTGCTGGAGCTGCTGGAAAAGGCTGAAGTCTCAGATGTCAAAGTGAAGCGATTAGGCATCCCTGATGAATTCGTAACCCATGGAAAGCAAGATTTTCTTCGCTCTCTCTACCATCTGGATGCCCTGGGCATAGCCAAGGAGTGTGTTGATTTCCTGGCTCGCGTCCAGGCAAAAGCGGAGGGAGAGTTCCACACCGCTACGCCTCAATAATACTAGCGCTTGGTCTCATAAAATGTGGCCTTCCCCGCATAATCCCGTATAAAATTCCTCTCCCTTGAAGGGAGAGGATTAAGGTGAGGGTGAAACCCCCATCCCATCAGGCGGTGAGTCCTTATTCTCCTGGGCCATTCGCTTGAGCTCATACAGTTTGGTGATGGCTTCCAGAGGAGACAGGGAATCGATGTCAAGCCGGGCAATTTCGTCAGCTAATAGGGAGCCTTTCGGGAAAAGAGGAATCTGAAGCGGTGCTTTACGGCGAGGGATTTTGCTTTTTTTAGAAGCATGGCTCTCCAGCTCAGCTAAGACTTCTTGAGCTCGAACGATTACCGATTTAGGCAGGCCAGCTAGCTGAGCCACGTGGATGCCATAGCTTCTGTCGGTGCCCCCGGGAACAATCTTGTGTAGAAAGATAACTTTGTCTCCTTCCTCTGCCACCGCCACGTTAAAGTTTTTCACTCTGGGCAGGATACCAGCCAGATCCACCAACTCGTGATAATGGGTAGCAAAAATGGTCTTCGTTCCAAGCTCAGGGTGGTTATGGATAAACTCGGCTACTGCCCAGGCAATGGAAAGCCCATCATAGGTGGAAGTGCCACGCCCAATTTCATCCAGGATGATAAAGGAGCGAGGAGTAGCATTATTCAGGATGTTTGCTGCCTCAGTCATCTCCACCATAAAAGTGGATTGCCCGGCGGCTAAGTCCTCCTGAGCGCCAATGCGAGTAAAGATGCGGTCAACAATTCCAATATTCGCTGAATCGGCAGGGATAAAGCTACCTATCTGAGCCAGAAGGATAATTAAAGCTACTTGCCTGAGATAGGTGGACTTTCCTGACATATTGGGGCCGGTGAGTATAATAAGCTGATTATCCCTATTGCATAAATAAGCATCGTTAGGAACAAAATTGTCGCTGCCTATGCTCTGCTCTACGATAGGGTGGCGCCCTCCCTTAATGTCAATGACATCCTCGTTGGTCAGCGTTGGGCGGACATAACCATGACGCACTGCTACCTCAGCAAGGCTGGAAAGGGCATCGATTTGAGCGATGGCTCTGGCAGTGGCCAAAATTTGCTCACTTACAGCGCTTATCTGCTGACAAAGTTGTCGGAAAATGGCAGCCTCCAGGTCAGTGATTTTCTCCTGAGCGTTGAGAATCAGCGATTCGTACTCCTTAAGTTCGGGGGTGAAGAACCTCTCTGCCTCCGCTAAAGTCTGTTTACGAATATAATCTGGGGGAACTAAGTTGAGATTAGCCCGCGATATCTCGATATAATAGCCAAATACCCGGTTGTAGCCTACTTTTAAGGATTTAATCCCCGTACGCTGTCTTTCCCTTTGCTCCAGGCCAGCCAGATATTGCTTAGCTTCCCAGGAATTACGGCGAATTTCATCCAGCTCAGGGGAGAAACCTTCCTTTATCACACCACCTTGCTCCAAATCTCCCGGCTCATCGGCAATAGCCCTGGCGATTAAGTCCACGATGTCGGGGCAAGGCTTAAGTTCGTCATTTAGCCAATTTATGGCGTCCCCGTCTGCCATCGCCACTTTCAAGCCCGGCACCTTTTCTAAACTAGAGCGAAGCGCTAGCAATTCTCGGGGCATAACTCTGCCAGTACTCACTCGATTAACCAGCCTCTCCAGGTCAGCAATGTCTGATAAAAGAGAGATAACTCTCTGTCGAGCTAAGTTACTTTGGTCAAGCCAGGCAACCGCCTCTTGCCGCCGATTCAATATGACGAGGTCCAGAAGGGGATGTCCCAGCCAGTTTTTGAGCAGCCTGCCACCCATGGCTGTTTTGCTCAGGTCAATGATGGAGAGGAGGGAGTTGCCGGTTTCTCCCCACCTGCCGCCTTGAAAGAGCTCCAGATTGCGGATGGTCTGGCCATCGAGGGTCATAAAGGAATCTGTAGAGTAGGTAGCAAGTTTGCTTAGCTGGGGCAGAGTTTCCTTTTGCGTTTCCTTGACATAATGTATTAATGCGCCTGCGGCCCTTATGGCTAAAGGCAAGCGGGCACAGCCATAGCCTTCCAGGCTAGCTGCGTTGAAATGTTCCAGCAAAGCTTCCTGGGCAATCTCCGGGTCAAACCAGTAGTCATCAAGTCGGCTTATAGTGAACGGCAATTGAGCATAATCGTCGGCACCTTCGGAAATAAGAAGCTCGCTGGGCTGAAGTCGCTCCAATTCAGGCATGACTCTTTCAGCAGGAAGCTGAGTGGTAGCAAACTCGCTCGTGGTTATATCAACATAGGCAATTCCTGCTTCCTCGCCTTCGACGACCAGGCTGGCGAGATAGTTATTGCTCTTACTCGCAAGCAGATTGGGCTCGACCACCGTCCCCGGCGTCACCACGCGAATGACGTCTCTTTCCACCAGTCCCTTACCCGGTGGGCTGAGTTGCTCGCAAATAGCTACCTTATGACCGCGGTTGATGAGCTTAGCCAGATAGTTATCCAGAGCGTGATGAGGTATCCCTGCCATAGGCACCCTCTGCCCCTTGCCCATTTCCCGGGACGTCAGGACAACATCCAGCTCTCGTGAAGCGACTTTGGCATCTTCATCGAAGGTCTCATAGAAGTCGCCCAGGCGGAAGAAAACTATAGCCTCGGGATACTTCTGCTTAACCCTGAGATACTGCTTTCTAAGAGGAGTTATGGTCATCCATGTTATTTTACTACATTCGTTGAAACGAATTGAATTGCCTGTTATGATACCTTCACTGCTATGCTAGAAGAAATTGAAATTTTCGTTGCAGAGGAATTCCGGGGGGTGGTGGATGGAGGTTGGGTTAAGGAGATAGCCCGGCAAGTCCTCAAGGCTGAAGGGGTGACGCCTCCTTATGAAGTGAGCTTGGTCTTCACCGATTCCGAGACGGTGAAACAACTTAACCGAGACTACCGTGGTGTGGATGAGCCTACTGATGTGCTGGCCTTCTACATGCTTCCGCAGAAGGGAGCTGATTCTTCTTTCGCTATCCCCCCTGATGGGGTAACTCGGCTGGGAGAGGTAATTATCTCCTATCCCCAAGCAGTGACACAAGCCAAAGAACAAGGGCATTCACCAGAAAGAGAGCTGGCATTGCTGGTTATCCACGGGATACTTCATCTCCTGGGCTACGACCATGAAGAGCCAGAGGAAGAACGCAAGATGAGGGAAAGGGAAGGAGAACTTTTGGAGAGATATTTGCTCGGGTAGTGATATAATATAAGTGCAGGCACAAGCGGGACTTAAACCGAGGTCTTTGAAGTGCAAAACAGCGCAGAGGAGGTAAAAGATGGCTAAATTCGTAATGCTGACGACTCTCACTGATGAGGGAAGAAAGACTCTCACGGAAAATCCTGGAAGAATCAAAGAGGTCAACAAAGAAGCAGAGGCAATGGGGGCAAAGATACTGGCCCAGTATGCTGTGCTAGGTCCGTACGACTTCATAAACATTATAGAAGCTCCCAGTAATGAAGTAATATCCAAAGTGGCGGTAACTCTGGGAGCAAGGGGTACGCTTCAAACCATGACCTTGGCCGCTATGGATATTGACGCTTTCGTTGGCAGTATCAAGAAGCAGAAGTAACGCTCGGCTACCCGCTTGTGCCATCAAGTTTTAAAGCTGCTTGGAATTTCGCATTGAAGCACTAGTGACAGAAATGCTTAACTGTAAAACTGCGAAATTGCAAAACTGCTCAATCCTCGGGATTTAGGGTTTAGAGATGGTTGAGAACTACGGTTTGTGTGCTGCTGGGCAGGGACGATGAAGTAATCGAGAGCTTGGGCTTTGCTTCTAGTTCCCGAATTCTCATTTTACCCAGGAATTTGTCCACAGGACTGAGATTGCCAGTGAACGCCTCTGTCTTATAGTGCATGGGGATGACAATAGGAGGCTCTAATTGCCTTACTATTTCCACAGCCGTGTCAATGGGTATAGTAGATACCTCCCCGACGGGCAAAAATAGTATACCTATATCTCCTATTTCTTCTATCAAATGTGAGTCCAGAGGATGTCCCAAATCACCTAGATGACATAAAGTTATACCATCCATCTCGATAATATAAATGGTATTCTTGCCCCGTACCTCCCCCTTCTTATCATCGTGGAAAGAGGCGACTCCCGTGATAAAAGTCCCCCCTATTTCATATTCCCCGGGGCTTTTTATTTGTTTGGGGTCATTGGCAACGCCTTCGATGTAGCTATGACCAGGATGGGAATGGCTCAATGTCACTATGTCTGCCTTAGGTTCACCGAGGTGGTAGCCCAAGTCAGGATGACATGGGTCTGTGATGATAGTATTTACTTTCCCTTTAATCAGAAAGCAGGAATGTCCTAGCCAGGTAATCTCCATCAGCGTCTAAAGGATAACTCTTTTTCTCAGCTTTGTCTACACCACGGCAGCTCTATTAATCAGAAAGTGCGTTAGCTTTGCAGGCGTGATTAGCTTTTTCCACAGGGCTTATCAGAAGCGTCATCCCCTTTATGCCCACAACGGCAATTTCCTCGCCAGCACCTATGGTTGAACTTGACGAAGCTTGCCACAGTTCGCCATTAATTCGAACATAACCTGTAGGAAAAATGGGAGTTGTTGTACATCCTCGACTACCAATGTCAGGCGAAATTATCGGCTTTTTATCTAGCGCCTTCTTGCCAAGCCAGTAAGTGACACACGCATATGCTCCCAGACCAACCATCATAAAGATGAGACCCCAGAGGGGGATATTTATCCTGAACCTTGGTAGCAGCCAGAGCACAATTGCCGCCAAGGCCGCCTCTTCAAGTAAGGTTGTTATAATGGCGAGTATTGTATATCTCTTGTATTTCATCTCTCTGCTGAGACAAGGTCTAGCGATGGAATTAAAGTGCCCTTCAAATCCAATAGCTACTGCCACCCAGGTTTCCTCAAACCATCAACAAGGACATGCTTCACTCTCTTTAACATGTTAGGGTGGGTGCTGAGGATTTCCATCATGTTGTCGGAGGAGCTGAGCTTAACGACCCTGCTTCGCAAGCCTATCAACTCATAGTCATCAATGACGCCATCCCTATCACGGTCAACTTGAAATAACTCTGATCTCATTCCAGGCGCGGGTGGGGTCATTGACAAAGAAAGCTTTAACTCCCTCCATTTGCTTTAGTTCTGGTCGTCCTTTGAACCGGG
>JBGPRV010000019.1:0-13252 GCA_041489785.1 Dehalococcoidia bacterium
TAAGAAATTGATATTGAGAGCTCGTCATCAAGCAAAGTAGCTCAATGTCTGGCGCCAGCTTTCTGTTCATCAGCGCCATTTCAAATTCCCGTTCGAAGTCAGAATTTGCTCTCAAACCACGGATCATAACCCTTCCTCCTACCTGGCGTATAAAATCCACGGTCAGCCCTTTGAAAGCTTTAACACGGACTTTGGACAAGCCAGTTACTGCTGCTTTCACTAACCTTACCCTTTGTTCCAGAGGAAAAAGTGGCTGTTTAGAAGAATTCTCATAAATGCCAACAATTAACTTATCGAACAAAGTTGCTGCTCGTTCGATAATGTCCATGTGCCCATAGGTGAGGGGATCAAAGGTACCTGGATAAACTGCTACGACCATAGCTAAACCTCCTTTTGGTATATAAAAATAAAAGTGTCACCGTAGCGGCGTTGCTTAACAAGATGAAGTCCATCATAGTCGGAATCTAAGGGAAAGCGGTTTGCGTGGCAAAGCACAATTGTAGAGTTTTCCCCCAACAATTGCGATTTAGCTAGATTTATTAGTAAATTATTGGTAGAAGGGTCAGAGTAAGGTGGGTCTATGAAAATAATGTCATAGCTACTGCTAAGGAAGGCAAGTGCTTTGCTCACACTACAACAGTAAATATGCGCCCGCTCTAGTTCCCCTATTTTTCCCAAGTTGGTTCTGATAATGTCACAGCAACTTTTTCTGTAGTCAACAAAATCGACCCATTCTGCCCTACGGCTTAGAGCTTCGATACCCAGAGCACCGCTGCCGGCGTATAAATCAAGAACCTGGCGCCAATTAGTAGTGCTGTTCTCCAAAATAGAGAATATAGCTTGCTTTACCACGCTGGTCGTGGGTCTAATGGAGTGCCTTGGTAGAGTTTTTAAATGAGTTCCCTTTACTTTACCACCAGTGACCCGCATTTTTATTGACCTTTAATAATAATTTTACGGTATTATACCATTGGAGAACGTTATGAAATCAAATAAGAACAAAAGGAATGATAATAAAGAAAATGGCTGCTGGCAAAATCCCCCAGGCACTATTGTTGACGAGACCTTAAAACCAACTGTAATAGAAAGCCCTCAATCATTACAAATGGGCGAAAACTTAGTTATGAGGTCTGATTCCTCAGATAGCCGAGCAGACTGTTGAGAATTAAGGTGGGCGTGTATATGGGTAGCCCCATTTCTCTTAATGCACGGCATTTTGTGATGATTGTCAAACCGTTCATTTAGGTTTTCAGTCTGCCCAATGTAAATTGGCTTCCAGTAACCAGGGCTTGTTTCAAGGGCAAAGATGTAGTTGCCACCCTCTTCCTTAAAAGTAGTGCCAATTGGATAAATAAAGTAAAGGTATTTTGTGCCTGATTGCCCTTCCCAGTTAATCGTTGGTGTTTCAGCCATAATTCACCTCCTATAAGATGATTATAACACTAGGTTAGGGGGTGTCAATCTGAATACTATTGCCATTCTATAAGATACGGATTAGAATAGGTATGTGTCCACAAAAATCACAAAGCGACATATTAATGATATGAGAATGAATTATAAGTGCACAATATGGTTCTGCAAAATACTAGTTGTGATACTTATTGGCGTTGGGGTTTTTATTGCATGTAATGCGGTAGAACATCAAGATTGGCTTAAATTGGTTCTTGATGCCTTTTTTGTTCCGATTGCAATTGGGCTTATGAAGCTTCACGACTCGGAGACAAAGAGTTATGTTGACTTCACCAGCAAAGTAAATGATGCTCAGGTTATTGCAAATGACCAATCAACTATGGCAAAATTAATTCGCTTATCAAAAATTGGAAAGTAGGAAAGTAGAAAGGAGGTAATTGCTATGAGATTGCAATTCTTTAAGACTGGAGATGAGGCATGGAAAGAGGTGCAAGAAAAAATACTAAAGTCAATAGAAGAAGAAGAAAGAAGAAATACTAACCTAAAAATACCATCTGCCGTTCCGCCAGATTACGAAAATGAAAAATACGATATTTTAAAGGATACTGCAGTGAAATTACCTACCTTGATTACTGCAAACGATTAGTATTAAGAGTGGAGAGAATTTATGGCTATTTCTATTAATAACAGACAAATTATTGCCAATGAATTTAAGTTCATAGCGGGGAAAATACGCTCCGAGAAAGAGCTACCTAGGAAGATTTACTATTTTTCGGGGACGTTTGGGATGATACAACGCATATTTAATATTGATTATGATATTAATCTAGTGCTTTTACACACTATTCTACAAGATACACATAGGGGACTTAACAATCTGTTGTCTATGATAATAAGTGGAAATGAAAAGGTTATCACATTGCCCCCCGGATTATTTGATAGTTTAGCCGATGTTGTGGAGGAGTTAGGTAATACAATAGTAAATGATAAGGACATAATGCCAAGCCTAGAAAAAATAGCAGCAATTGGTTATGTAACTATGGGTAATGGGTATTATCTATATCAGAAGGGTATCTTAAAGGTTTAGAAATGCAGCGAACAAAAGGGATAGACAAATCTAAACTTAAAACAAGAAAGCAAGAGTTTGAAGCCTTACTAAAGAAGGCTTGCTCAACAAAGCCTAAATCTTCTCCAAAACAGTCAAAAACATAGGCTTCTCGTCTTTGCGGTGATTGTATCTAAACATATATTCGTCAACGTAGCATTGTAAGTATTTCTCACTCACGGCATGATACACGCCACTAATACCACGTTTTAGCACACTCCAGAAGCCCTCAATGGTATTAGTATGTGCATCGCCTAGAACCCAGACCTTAGAGGAATGATATACCCTCTTGTGATGATAGCCGTGCCTCTTTAACCTGTCATAAACACGGTATTCGTCAGTATAAATCATACTCTCAGGTATTACATGCTCTTTAATAATAGGATAAAGAGTATCCCTCTTTAAGTCTGGTGTTACGGTGGCAGATACATCACCTTTGCGTTGAGCTATACCGAACACTGTTGACTTACCACCAGCACCACGCCCACGCTTGCCACGTTTATGGCCACCGATATACACTTCGTCAACTTCTACCTCACCAGACATTGAGTGAGGCAAATCTTGGTATAGAGTGCGGATTTCCTTAAACATACGCCACGCTGTCTTATAAGTAACGCCTAATTCACGCTGTAATTGCTTGGCTGATATACCGCATCGGGTAGCACTCATTAAGAATATGGCATAGAACCACGAGGTTAATGGCGTTCTGGAACGCTCAAATATAGTGCCTACCATCGGGTGAACATGAGTACCACAACGATTACATGAATAGACTGGCAACTTGGATAGTTTGGAATGGTTTGTTATCTTCCCACACGTTTTACAAAATATGCCGTTAGGGTAGAGACAGGTCTTTAACCATTCTAAACAGGCATCATCATTGGGGAATTGTTTGTTAAAATCAGCTATAGTATACTTATTCATACTTCACCTCACAAATATACTATAGCACAGGTGTTCACGGTTGTCAAGGGGATAATAGCGTAATTTTATAGTATTATAGTATATTACCATTTTATCGCTTAGTTCAAGTAAGCTGAGCTTGTTGACTGAAAGGGTAGTATGTTCTATACTTGTTAAAACTGCGAGTAGTATTAAAATGAGCACGGGATTTGAAAGGTTTTCTGAAGGAGCTCGTAGAGTGCTGACTCGGGCTCAAGGAGAGGCACAACGCCTGGGCCACAATTACATCGATACTGAGCACATATTATTGGGGATAGCCGGGGAAGAGTTGGGGATTGCGGCCAAAGTTTTGAGTAATTTTGCTATCTCAACGAGTAAGATACAGGCGGCTGTAGAATTTGTAATTGGAAAAGGAGAGCGTCGAGCTACCAAAGGAGATGTTGACCTGGCTCCTCGGGCAAAAAGAGCCATTGAGTTTGCTGTGGATGAGGCGCGTCGTCTTAATTCCAGCTATATAGGTGTTGAGCACCTTTTGCTGGGATTACTGCGCGAAAGCGAAGGAGTAGCTTTTAGTGTTTTAGAGAGTTTTGGTATTACCTTGGAGCGAACACGTGATGAAGTCAATCGAGTGGTTAAGCAGGAAACTGCGCGAGCTCGTACCACAGGTCGCGCGACCACACGCACGCCAACCTTGGACCAACTTGGGACTGATTTAACTGCTCTAGCCCGGGCGGATAAACTTGACCCTATTATTGGGCGTAACAAGGAGATTGAACGGATAGTCCAAATACTAAGTCGTCGTACTAAGAATAATCCCGCGCTTATAGGCGAAGCAGGTGTAGGCAAAACAGCTATTGTTGAAGGGTTGGCCCAGCGCATAGTAGCTGGGGAGGTTCCTGAGATTCTGCAAGGCAAGAGGATAATAGCCCTAGATATAGGTGCTCTAGTGGCGGGAACAAAATATCGTGGTGAATTTGAGGAGAGATTGAAGAAGGTTATCGAGGAAGAGAAAGCCGCTGGTAATTGCATCTTATTTATTGATGAAATGCAGACTATTGTGGGTGCTGGAGCAGCTGAAGGTGCGGTTGATGCCTCTAACCTCCTGAAGCCTTCGTTGTCGCGTGGCGAGATTCAATGTATTGGCGCCACTACTTTAGACGACTACCGCAAATATGTGGAGAAAGACCCAGCTTTGGAACGACGGTTTCAACCTATCTTGGTAGCTGAGCCTACTATGGAAGAAACCCTGGAAATATTGCGGGGTATTAAACACAGATATGAAGATTTTCACCAATTGGATATAAGCGATGAAGCCTTGCAGACAGCGGCTACGCTGGCTACCAGATATATAGCGGACCGCTTTTTGCCCGATAAGGCTATTGATTTAGTGGATGAAGCTGGCTCTCGAGTACGCATTAAACGGGGTAGTGCCCCTATTGGCTTAGCTGAGGCAAGGCGGGCTTTGGAAAGTGTACGCAAGGAAAAAGAATCGGCTATGGCAGGTCAACAGTATGACTATTCCAGCGAGTTGCGTGCCCGTGAGCTTCAGCTAACGGAGAAACTCGAGACCATGGAAAAGGAGTGGCAGATTAAGCGGGAACAAGGCCGACCTGTAGTTACCCCAGAGGACATTGCTGAGGTAGCCAGCATGTGGACGGGCATACCTGTGATAAAGTTGACTATCGATGAAACCAGCCGCCTTTTACAGATGGAGGAGACTCTACACCGCCGTATCATTGGCCAGGATGAAGCCATAAATACGGTGGCTAAGGCGGTAAGGAGATCTCGAGCCGGGTTAAAAGACCCGAGGCGTCCCATTGGTGTCTTCATCTTTTTGGGCCCCACCGGAGTAGGTAAAACTGAATTGGTAAGGGCTTTGGCCGAGTTCATGTTTGGCAGCGAAGATGCTTTGGTCAGACTTGATATGTCGGAGTTTATGGAGTCTCACAATGTAGCTCGCTTGGTTGGAGCACCACCGGGTTATATTGGTTATGAGGAAGGTGGTCAATTAACTGAGGCAGTAAGGCGGAAGTCCTATTGTGCTATTCTTTTCGATGAGATTGAAAAGGCGCATTACAATGTATTCAATATCCTGCTCCAGATTTTCGACGATGGTCATTTGACCGATGCCAAAGGGCGCAGGGTTGATTTCCGTAATAGCATCATAATCATGACCAGCAATGCCGGTGCTGAGCTTATTAAGCGTGATATGAGCCTCGGTTTTTCTACCCATATCGATGGCAAGGGAAAACAGCAAGTGGAGTACGAGAAAATGAAGGAGAAAGTACTCGGGGAGATGAAGAAAATTTTCCGGCCCGAGTTCCTTAACCGCATTGATGACACGGTCGTGTTCCATGCTCTAAACGAAGAGCATATCCGCCAGATTGTGGACCTGATGCTTAAACAGGTTATCGCTTCCCTTGGAGAGAAGAATGTCACTTTGGAAGTAACAGATGCAGCCAGGGATTTTATAGGCAAGAAGGGTTATAACCCTGATTTTGGAGCCCGCCACTTGCGTCGCACTATCCAGAATTTGGTTGAGGATCCACTCTCCGAGGCTTTGCTGCGTGGTGAATTCTTGTCTGGAGACACGGTGGTTGTGGATTGTGTCGAGGAGAAAATTGTAATGAGACCATTGGTTAAGGAGACTGTATGAATATGACCAGAGAAATAATCGAAGCGCCACTACCTGGAAAAATAGTACGTGTTGAGGTAACCGTGGGTAATACAGTTAAGGAGGGTGGCGTGATTTGCACCATAGAAGCTATGAAGATGGAAAATCCTATATTATCTCCAGTAAAAGCCTCAGTTATAGAGGTGGCAGTTTCACCAGGGCAGATAGTTAAGACTGGGGAAAAGCTAGCCGTTATCGAGTATTAGGTATCTTGGCCAGCAGACTTGAAATCTAACAGTCAGAGCAAATCCAAATTCAAGAATGTTTTCATTTGTCAGCAATGTGGCAAGGAAAGTCTTAAGTGGTTAGGACACTGTCCTGATTGCCAGGCCTGGAATAGCTTCGTAGAAACTAGAGTCACTTTATCCCCCGCTCCCAGCCGGCTTTACTCCAGTGGAAACAGACCCCAGGAACTTTCTCAAGTAGAAAAGGGGGACTTTCTTCGCTTTCCCCTTGGTTTTGCTGAAGTGAATCGAGTTCTGGGGGGTGGTTTAGTTCCAGGCTCTCTGGTGCTTGTTGGTGGCGAGCCGGGAATAGGCAAGTCCACGCTTTTGCTCCAGATTTCGGCGATGATGGCTGAGAATAACAAAGTTGTCGCCTATATTTCCGGTGAGGAATCCATTAATCAGGTTAAACTTAGAAGTGAGCGCCTCGGTATAGGGGGCAAAGGGATATACTTTCTCTCTGAGCCCGATTTAGCTGCCGTATTAGAATGCTTGGAAGGACTTTCTCCTGGATTAGCGATTATCGATTCCATTCAGACTATGTATTTAGAGGATGTAGCCGGGATGCCCGGCAGTATTTCCCAGGTACGGGAGTGCACCTGGAGGTTGGAGAGGTGGGCGAAACAAAATAATGTGCCCCTGTTAATCACCGGGCATGTGACCAAAGAAGGCGCCATCGCCGGTCCGGGAACGCTGGAACATATCGTTGACGTGGTGCTTTACTTCGAAGGCGAGCCATTTAGTAGTTACCGAGTGTTACGCAGCGCAAAGAACCGTTTCGGTTCCACTAACGAGGTGGGAATATTTGAGATGAGCGATAAGGGACTGATAGAAGTAGCTAATCCCTCTCAAGTTTTCTTATCCGCATACAAGGATGAAACTATGGGCTCAGTGGTGGTGCCCACTCTTGAGGGGAATCGCCCTTTGCTGGTAGAGATTCAGGCTTTGACTACCTCCAACAGCTTTACTCCACCAAGGCGCATCGCTAACGGCGTTGATTTTAATCGGCTACTGTTGATAATTGCTGTGCTTACCAAACGTGCCGGATTAAAGCTTTTTAACCAGGATATTATAGTCAACGTTACTGGTGGCTTAAGAGTCAATGAGCCCGCGGTTGATTTAGGAATCGCCTTAGCCATTGCTTCCAGTTTTCGTGATGCAGAACCAATTTCAGGCTTGGTTGCTCTGGGAGAGGTGGGGTTGAATGGAGAGCTCAGAGGGGTATCACACGCAGAGAGAAGAATTGCTGAGGCCATCAGGTTGGGCTTTAAATCCTGCCTCATGCCCAGGCTTAAATCCAAACCATCCTTTAACTTCGCCGATATTCAGTTGCTCCAGGTTGGCTCGGTGGCTGAAGCTCTGAGGCTGGGACTTATAAGGGAAGGTAAGAAGGAAAGTGCCAAGGGCGAAAATACAGGGCAAGAATAAAAGTAGCAAGTTAGGTGTGGTTATAGTCGCTGCCGGAACTAGCCAGCGGATGGCGGGTATAAACAAGCTCTTTGCTCCTCTAAGGGGGAAACCTTTGCTGGCTTGGTCCGTGGATACCTGTCAAAAATATGGTTTGGTTCAGCAGATAGTCCTGGTATTGAATGATAAGGATTTGGCTCGGGGGCAGAAATTGAAAAAGGAGAGAGGCTGGTCTAAAGTTACTCTATGCCAAGGTGGCGCACGGCGGCAGGATTCGGTGAGGGAAGGGCTAAGGCAGATAAAGGGGTGTGATTGGGTCATGATTCATGATGGAGCTCGCCCATTCTTGACTTCAGATTTGATTGAGGATGGCCTGAAGATAGTCGGGGATACTGGGGCTGCTGTAGCCGCAGTGCCAGTTAAAGATACTATTAAGCTTGCTGCTGATGGAAGATTAATTGGGGAAACACTTCAGCGCGACAAATTATGGGCGGCGCAAACCCCGCAGACATTCAGCTTTGATATGATAACCAGGGCTTATGAGAACCTCGCGGCAGATGCTACCGACGATGCCACTGTTGTGGAACGCCTGGGATATAAGGTGCAGCTCTATATGGGCGATTATAAAAATATAAAGGTGACCACACTTGAAGATTTGGCGTTAGCGAAGATCATTGCCGGGAACATTGCCATCTTGCCCATATCACTATCTGAAAAGCAGAATTCAACAAAATAGCGTTCTGTGACTCTTTAGAACCACAGGATGTCTTGGACACCGCAAACCATTGTCAATGGTTTGGGTAGTGGTATGATGGCAGTGTAAGGCTCATATGTTATTGTGAGTCCTCTTTCCCTGTCATTCTGAGCTTTTTCGTTTCGTCATTGCGAGCCTCGACTTGTCGGGGCGTGGCAATCTCTGTCCTCAACAGCCCCACCGGGATTGCTTCGGCTGACTTCGTCAGCCTTGCAACGACAGGAAGGGGAGGTCATTGCCAGTGTAGCTTTTCGTCATTGCGAGCACCTGAAAGGTGCGTGGCAATCTCATCAGAGCCTCTGTAGGGAGGCCCTTGTGTGCTCCCTTACAAATTGACAGGGGACAAGCCTCTCCCCCTACGAAAGTAGGGTTACTAATGGGTGATTGATGGGAAAGCGAATGGACCTTAGACTATATTCGGTTAGTCCTAGGAAGTGTTGCATATAGCTGTAGAAATAAATGGCCAAATTTATTGTAGGATTGCGGAGCCTGTTCCGAAGCGTGAGCGAGGAATCTCGCTCCTCGACTATCTATGTGGAGGTATTGACTTTTTTTTGAAGAACTGTTATTCTTGCATGATGTATCCCCATAAGTTCATAGGTGTATTCTTATATTGTTATAGCCTAGAAGATTTCACTTGTGAGTGTGTCTAGGTGAATGAGTGCGACTCAGGTGGCAAAGCGGTTTAGTATGGGCAAAATATGGTTGCTGAACTGGATTGGCAGGTTTTGGTAAAAGTCGATGCTCACGAAAGTGAGTATTTTTGTGTCGGAGGCTGTTTATTAGTTACCGTGTGTTATTGCGAGGCGCCCTTTTCCTTTGTCATTGCGAGAAGCGTAGCGACGAAGCAATCTCGGAAGTGGTAATGAAATTGTCACGCTTTGCTCGCACTGACGATTTGAGTTGCTAACTGACCTTGTGTCGTAAAAGGAAGTGCTGGCTTATGAAGGTGAAAATTGTGCGATGGATAGGCTATAATACTCCAAGTTGGGGAGGCAATAAAGGGAGGGAAAGATGAAAAGGAAAATATTTAATATCTTATTTGCCGTGGCGCTGGCGCTGAGCCTGGGGCTGGTCATAGCAGTGCAAACGGCCATACCAGTGCAGGGGGCGACCATAACCTCAGCAGGAACTGGCAGCTGGGGAACAGGGGCAACGTGGGTTGGCGGAGTAGTCCCAGGCGCAACCGATAAAGTGGTCATTGCGACAGGCCATACTGTTACTATTAGTGCAGGCGCTATACAAACTTGTGGTGATATAGTCATTACGGGCACTCTTGACTTTTTAGGCACCTCAACAGGTGAGCTTGATGTTCGGGGCGGCGGAACCTCACCTGTAACGACTGGCAGCGTTAGCGGTGGCGGAACAATTAATGGAGTCACTACAGGCGGTTGTGATATTAAGCTTTATGGTAACTGGAGTTTCAACGGCGCGATTATCAATGTACTTAGTGTAGCATTTCAGGGTCCTAATGATGCAACCGTGAGTGCTGTCAGTGCAAATTCTTTCAAAAATATTTACTTCGAAAAAGCCGCTGGAACAACACTATTTCTTACTGTGACTCCCGCACATAACACTGCTTTCACTATGACATCCGGTAACATTTACTATAATCAAGCTGGTGCACAGACTGTTAAACCTGCGACCTACCCCGCCAACCTGACGATCGCGGGCAGCGGCGTAAAAACCATGACCTCTGTCACGATCAATGGCATTTTTTCGGTAGAAGGAACGGCAACAGCTTCTGTCGCCCCAACCTACGGTGCAGCGGCTACACTGCGGTACAACACAGCAACTGCACGCACCACCGGTGTAGAATGGATAACCCCATTTACGGCGACCGGTGGCGTAATCATTGCCAATACCGGAACGATAACCCTGAATGCTGCCAAAGTCTTTAATACAAACGTTCCGCTCACCATTAACAGCGGTGCAACGTTAAACACGAGCGCGAGCAACTATGCGTTAACACTTGGCGGCAACTTCGTCAATAACGGAACATTCACTGCTAACGGTTCTGCAATTACAATTCAGGGTAATTGGACCAATAATGGAACTTTCTCATACGGTACCAGCACGGTCACCCTGAGTGGCACAAGCCCACAAACGATGACCGGCGCCACTACCTTTTACAATCTAATCCTCAATAACAACAACAACGGTCTCATCATCGACAATAATGAGACCATCAACAACGTTCTTACCTTAACCAATGGCAAGATTACCACTGGAAGCAATACGGTAATCATTCCTGCCAGCGGCAGTGTCTCGCGTACCAGCGGTCATGTAATCGGCAACCTGCAGAAGAACGTGGCGACTGGTAGTGGCGTCTCGCGGACATTTGAGGTCGGTGCAACGAACTATGACCCTGTGATTGTGGCTTTTACCAGTGTCTCAGTGGCCGGGAACCTTATCGCCGAAGCCACAGCGGGCGAACATCCTAATATCGGATCATGTACGATTGATTCGAGCAAGGACGTCAATGTATACTGGAGCTTCAATAATTCTGGAATTACCTTTGCTAATTACAGCGCGACATTTAACTTCACCTCGGGTGACATAGACGTCAGCGCTAACACCGGTAACTTCATTGTCGGAAAATACGACGCTGGCTGGACATACCCGACCGTCGGCACAAAGACTTCAACGAGCACACAGGCGACGGGGATGACATCCTTCAGTGATTTTGCAGTGGGGGCAGTCAACAACCCACCAACATCTGCGAGCAACACGGTAACCACTCCGAAGAACACCACATACGTCTTCTCTACTAGCGACTTCTTGTTCAGCGATGCGGATACCGGGGACACCCTTCAAAAGGTCATGATTACTACGCTGGAGACAGCGGGGGCCTTAAAGTATGATAGCGCAGATGTCACGCTTAACCAGGAGGTCACCGCTGACGACATCACTGCCGGCAAACTCACCTTCGTTCCCGCTGCCGGTGCCACTGGCTCTCCTTACACCACCTTTGGCTTTAAGGTGTCTGACGGAGGAGATTACAGCTTATCTGCCTACACCATGACCATTAACGTCATCATACAGGTGACTTTCCGTTCTACTGGTTCTAGCCCCGGGGCAGACTCAGCAAGCTGTGTAATTACCAAGCCCGCAGGATTAACCGCTGGCGACTTAATGATTGCTCAGGTGGTCGGGACCGACCCCCGTACCACATCTGGTGATATTGGTACTTTTACCGCACCATCTGGCTGGACAAGTATAAGGCAGGATACTGCGGTTTACAGCACTTCCTATGAGTATCTGGCATCAGCATTGTTCTGGAAGATTGCCAATGCTACCGATGTAGCCGCCAGCAGCTTTACCTTTACTGCAACAAACGCCAATTCAAACAGGGGGACAATTACCGCCTGGTATGGGCAAGACCCCACAAGCCCAATAAACGCTCAGAATGGACAGCCTAATAATACCGCCTCAACAACCGTTACATCTCCGACCATAACCCCCTCTGTCGCCAACTGTATGGTTTTGCTCTTCTGCAGTATTTGGGACGATAACAGCCAAATCAATTATGCCATCGCTAACAACAACCCGTCCCCTTGGGCGGAGGCGTATGATTTGCCCTCTGATCGGAGCTATGATTTGGGTCTCTCACTGGGATATGCTACCAGGTCCCAAACAACCGCTACGGGACTCGGAACTGCCACAACTTCGGGAAGTGATTATAATATAGGGCAACTAGTGGCTATTGCCCCGGCGCAGTGTACCATCACAGCCACAGCCTCGAGCAACTCAGCAGTCTGTGAGGGAGCCACCATAAGCTTAACTGGAGGCCCTGGTGGCATGACTACCTACAACTGGACTGGCCCGGGTGGCTTTACAAGCAGCGCTCAAAATGCCACTCGCTCTGGCGCCACCTTAGCTATGGCCGGCACCTATACCTTAACAGTAACCGACAGCAACGGCTGCAGTGATGATGACACCACGACTGTGGTGGTCAACGCCAAGCCCACAGCCACGGCCTCAAGCAATTCACCAGTATGTGAAGGGAGCACTATTATCTTAACTGGAGGCCCTGGTGGGATGTCTAGCTACAACTGGACGGGGCCGAACGGTTTTAGCAGCAGCTCGCAGAGCCCGACCGTCACCACCAATGCCACCGTGGCTATGGCCGGTAATTATACTTTGACAGTAACCAACAACAATGGCTGCACTGGTAGCAACACCACCAATGTGACAATCAACGCCAAGCCCGCAGCCACAGCCTCCTCTAACTCACCAGTCTGTGAAGGAAGCACTATCACCTTAACGGGAGGCCCCGGTGGGATGAGTACTTACAACTGGACGGGGCCGAGCGGTTTTAGCAGCAGCTTGCAGAGCCCGACCGTCACCACCAATGCCACCTTAGCAATGGCCGGGACTTATACTTTGACAGTAACCAACAGCAATGGCTGCACTGGTACCAATTCCACCAGCGTAACAGTCACCAGTTGCACCACCTACTACAAGGACGCCGATGCTGACACCTACGGCGTAACTGGCGATACCATGTGTCTCTGCGCCTCGACGGGTAACTACACCGCCACGCGGGGCGGTGACTGCGATGACAGCAACACCAGTGTCAACCCTGGGGCCACCGAGGTCTGCAACGGCATAGATGATAACTGCGACGGCAATATAGATGAGGGAGTAACGACCACCTACTACAGGGACGCCGATAGTGACACCTACGGCGACCCCGCTGTGACAACCCAGAACTGCACTCAGCCCACAGGCTATGTCTTAGATAACACCGACTGTAACGACAGCGATGCTAA
>JBGPRV010000020.1:0-13128 GCA_041489785.1 Dehalococcoidia bacterium
AATTCCTTAACTAAATAGAGCTTCTACCTGAGCTAAGATTTGCTCATCAGTGAAGTGGTGCATGGAAATAGCTCCTGATGGACAGGCAGCACCGCAGGTGCCACAACCCTTGCATACTGCTTCATTGATATGGGACACCCTCTTCCCATCTCTAGGCTGAAGCTCAATAGCCTGAAAGGGACACAAGACTTCACAAACCCCACAGCCTGAGCATTCATCCTCATTGACCAATGCATTTATCGCCTCAGCCTTGACATAGCCCATCCTCAGGGGGCCGGCTGCTTTTGCAGCAGCAGCATAGGCTTGAGAAATTCCTTCAGTTATATCTGTAGGCCAGCGTGCTGAGCCACAGATATAAATTCCGTCCATGGCAAACTCTACAGGGCGGAGCTTTAAGTGCGCTTCCAGGAGGAAACCAAACTCATCTAAGGAGACTTTAAGCATTTTGGAGATATTTTGGTTATCCTGGGCGGGGATAAGAGGAGTAGTTAAAACAAGCATGTCACAGGGGAGTTCTATCTCCCTTCTCCATAATTCATGATACACCTTTATCTTTTCAACCTTTTTATCCCCGATAACTTCGGGAGGCCTTTCTAAGCTATATCTAATGAATCTAACCCCTAGCTCCATGGCTTTCCGATAATAGTTCTCGAAGTCTACACCATAAGTCATGAGGTCTCGGTGCAATATCCAGACCTTTGCCTTTGGATTTGATTCTTTAATAAGGAAGGCGTTTTTAATTGCCGTCATGCAGCAGATTCTGCTGCAATAAGTTCTCTCAGGAACCCGGGCTCCCACACAATTGATCATCACAACATTCTGACCCAAGGATTCCCCTCTCTTCATTCGTCCCTCTAGCTCCAATTGAGTGAGTACATTGGTCATCTTCCCATAGCCATATTGACCCGTCGGTTTTAACGCGTCAGCTCCGATGGCTACTATAATGGTACCCACATTGAATTTGTTCTCCCCTCCCTTCTCATCCAGATTGACATTGAAGTTGCCTATAAAGCCGGTTACTTGTTTTACTTTGGACGAGAGATAAGTCTTGATCTTGGGGTGGCTTTTAACTTGTTCAACAAGTGGTTTAATTAACTTCACTGCTTCTTGATTCGTGGGAAAAAGCTTATTAATACTGCGAAGAGTCCCCCCAAGTTCTGGCTCCTTCTCCACTAAATGAATATCAAAACCCTGCCTGGCCAAGTTTAAGGCTGCCTCCATCCCCACAACTCCTCCACCAATTACCAATGCCGAAGGAGCCACCTTCATTTCAATCTCCTCCAATGGCTCCAGCAACCTGGCTTTGGCCACTCCCATCCTTATCAGGTCTTTAGCCTTTTCCGTAGCTTTCTGAGGCTCACGCATATGCACCCAGGAGCATTGGTCTCTTATGTTAACAAACTCGAAAAGGTATTTGTTCAAGCCCGCTTCTTCACAAGCAGCTCGGAAGAGCGGCTCATGGGTTCTAGGAGTACAGGAAGCTACTAGGACCCGATTTAAATTGTATTCTTTTATCCCTTTCTTAATTGCTGAAATCCCTTCCTCAGAACAGGTGAATAAATTGCGTTCAGCATGCACTACGTTTGGTAGTTGTTTGGCATATTCCACAACGTCCGGGACGTTGACATATGCCCCGATATTTATGCCACAATGACAAACAAAAACTCCGATACGAGGATGAGAAAGATCTTTTTCTTCCATGGCCCTTACTTGCCTCCTGCTATAGCTTCAGCAGTTCTGCCTGCTGCCCCTGAGGCCTGGGTTACAGAATCCGGAATATCCCGGGGACTATGGACATAACCACAGGCAAAAATGCCCGGCCTTGTAGTATCCAGCGGTTGTACCAATTTATCTGGAACCTTTACAAAGCCATCTTCGTCTAACTCTATACCGAGTATTTTCGCCAATTCTTCGGTGATTTGAGGAACCATGGCTTGGGCAAGAACCACCAGTTCCGCCTCAAAGCACTTTACTTCTCCGCTGATGGTTTCCTCATACCTAATAATAGGGTTATCATTCTCAGGGTTAACTTCAATCCTGCCAGGACGCCCTCTAATATAAGTCACATTGTATTCTTTGTTAGCCCTGGCAATGTATTCCTGGAACCTTTTGCCAACAGCTCTCATATCCATGTAGAAAATGGTGGATTTTGTTCCAGGATGGTGCTCGAAAGCCAGCATTGCCTCCTTGGTGGCGTGCATACAGCAAACACTGGAACAGTAAGCTTTATTCCTGAAATCACGAGAGCCGACACATTGGATAAAAGCTATATTTTCAGGTATCCTGCCATCCGAAGGACGCTTAAGTACTCCCATAGTGGGCCCGGAGGCAGCAGTAAATCTCTCAAATTCCATGGCAGTAATCACATTCTTTATTTTCCCATAGCCATATTCTGTCAGTGATGAAATATCGTATAAGCCAAGCCCTGAAGCGACGATTATCGCGCCTACTTCTAGTGTAATGGTCTCATCTTTCATCGTATAGACTATCGCTTTGGGTTCACATCGCCGTTCACATTCATGACACTCTATGCACCCCTCAATTTGTCCAGCCAGACAGCGTGAAGCTTCCTCTATGGCTTCCTCTGGAGAATATCCAAAAGCCACTTCACGAAAGTTCTGCACCCTCTCTTTAACAGGTCCTTCCCTCATCTCCACCTTATTTCTGGAAGGAAAGCGCTTTTTGCACTCCTCTATCTCTCCCTGAGACAACTTCTCTGGTTCCTTTCTTGGTTCTTCACCCACAAAAGGTTGTCCCGTCAGGTATTGGTGGATAGAGCGAGCTGCTTTTTCCCCTGCTGCAATAGCATCAATTACAAAAGCAGGCCCGGTCACCACATCGCCTCCGGCAAATATTCCTTTAATATTGGTCGCCCCTGTTTTGGTATCAATTTCTATCGTGCCTCTCTTAGAAAGTGAAACTCCTAACTCCTTGACAAAATCTGTTTCTGGAGCCTGCCCCAATGCCGCAATCACTGTATCCACGGGGATAGTAAATTCAGAACCCTTAATGGGGGTGGGGCGAGGACGACCACTGGCATCTGGTTCTCCAAGCTTCATCCGCACACACTCCATCTTGGCAAGTTTTTTGTTCTCGGTAGAGAAGCGGTTGGGAGTGGTCAGAAACTCAATCTTCACTCCTTCTTTTTCCGCTGCTGTTACTTCTTCCTCAGAAGCTGGCATCTCAGTGCGAGAACGACGATAAACGATGGTTACTTCTTTTGCTCCCAGTCGCTTTGCCGTGCGGGCACAATCGATAGCTGTATTACCTCCACCGATCACCGCGACTTTCCTTCCCACATTTACTTTTTCCCCGAGACTTATAGCACGGAGAAATCCTATCCCATCCATTACTCCGGGAATATCTTCACCCTCCACTCCAAGCTTCATACCACCGTGTGCTCCCACAGCAACGAAAATAGCATCATAGTTTTCTTTTAATTTTTTGGTGGTAATATCTTTACCAACCTGAACGCCCGTTTTTATCTCCACGCCAAGCTTCTGGATATAGCCTATCTCCTGGCGTAAAATTTCCTTGGGAAGGCGATATTCGGGTATGCCAACACGAAGCATACCTCCGGGTTCAGGAAGAGCTTCTAAGATAGTTACATTATGACCCCTTAGGGCAAGGTCATTAGCAGCAGCAAGCCCTGCTGGACCTGCGCCTATAATCGCTACCTTCTTATCTGTTTTTGCCACTACCGGGACTTCAAGTTCTTCGATATTCCATTGGTCCCCGGGAACTCTCTTAAGGTCGCGGATACACAGTGGCTCATCTATTTGCCCGCGATTACAGACTTCCTGGCAGGGGGCATAGCATACCCGCCCAACACTTGCAGGTAGGGGATTTGTCTCTCTTATAAGCTTATAAGCTGCTTTGTACTGTCCTTCAGCAATGAGCTTGATGTACCCGGGCACATTGGTATGGACAGGGCAAGCATCCATACAAGCCGTTTTGCACGGGCGCTCCTCTCTTTTATCTATAACACATTTCTTAGGAACAGCCTGCGGAAAGTACAGGTATATGGCCTTTCTGTTTGCAATCCCCTGATCAAATTCGTTTGGTATAATGACGGGGCATCCTTCTACACAGAGGCCACATCCCGTACATTTGTTCCAATCAACAAAAGAGGCCTTTTTCCTGATCTTAACCTTGAACTTCCCTATTCCTCCCGCGACTTTTTCCACTTCAGAATAAGTTAAGAGTTCTATATTGTGATGGGAATTGGCCTCAATCATCTTGGGGGCAAGGATACACATGGCACAATCATTAGTGGGGAAGGTCTTATCCAGTTGTGCCATCCGCCCCCCGATGCTGGGCGACTTTTCCACCAAATATACCTTAAAGCCCATATTGGCCAGGTCAAGTGAAGCCTGAATCCCAGCTATGCCACCACCTACTACTAGTACCGATTTGCGTCCGTTTTCACTGTTACTCATTTTTTGATAAGCCTACCTTCATTTTTCAATCGCATTTGCTACCAGATTTGCCAAATCCATTATCTCAATCTTTGGAGTTGATCGATGCTCCTCCCCTTTATCCATCATGGCACATCTGAAATGCGTCTGGCATTTAGGACAAGCGGTTATGAGCAACTCTGCCCCTGTTTCCGTCGCTTCACATAACCTTTCGGCCCTTAGCATATTGGAATACGAGTCGCAATTGGTAAAAGCACTGGTGCCACAGCAAATGGATTCCAATCCACTGTGTCTCATCTCAACCAGTTCAATGCCAGGAATTGACTCAATCACCTTCCGTGGGGCATCATACACACCTAAATGCCTTCCTAACCGACAAGGATCCTGATAGGTAACCTTTTTCTTGATTTCCTTAAATTTCACTCCGTTTCCCCCTATTTTCTCCGCCAATAATTCAGAGATATGCAACACTTCACACCTTAAATCCACATAATTGGGATAGTCCAGTTTAAATGTGCGATAACCTTCGGGGCAGGAAAAAAATATCTTCTTGACCCCTGCCTCTTTAATTTGAGCGGCATTGTGCTCGGCCAGTTTCTTAAATGTCTCTATATCGCCAGTCCAAAGTGCGTCATGACCGCAGCATCTCTCATTGGGAAGCAGCTTGGGCTCGATCCCCAGCAAGTTCAAGGTCTTGAGGCTTGCCTTGGTTATGTCCAGAGCATTGAATTCAATGTCTTCAAAGATTGGCGCAAAATATGGAGCACATCCCACCCAGAGAAGAACATCGCTGTTTTCTGAAACACGATACTCCTTGGAAAGCCATTCCAGTCTCTTTTGCTTGATCGTAGGGCTTGTCATAAGCCTTGCTAGAGATTGCAGTTGTCCAGAGTGGGCACAAACTCCATGTTGCCCGTTGTCTTGGGCCATGCTTCTGGCTTTTCGTACAAAGATTGGAAAGTCAATATCACTAGGACATTCTTTTTGGCAAGTATAGCAAGTCAGGCAGGAAAAGAGCTCCCGATCTAACAACAGCTCATCCCCAAAGCCCAGAAGAGCATTCTCAATCATCTGTCGCGGAGAGAAAGATGAATCGTATCTAGCGACGGGACATATGCTCGTACATTTGCCACATTCCAAGCAGTAGTAAGTCTTGGTTTCTTGAATAATATCCTCTAAGTTCACGCCAGAGCCTCCATTTTTACTTTAAAAGGTGAAGGTCCTATCTTCTTGAGTTGCTCCACCATTTCTTTGATTATCCGAGCAAACACTACTCCTTCAGATGCAGCCACCAGCTCACGCCTCAGGCGTTCATCCTCCAGACCAAGCACATGAAGCACCTTCCTTAATTTATCAACAGTGGTATCGCACTTCACCGGGCCATCGATATAGTGGCAATCGCTATGATGACAACCTGCAACGAGAACTCCATCAGCTCCACCCTCAAAGGCTTTCAGTACGTATAGAGGGTTTACCATGCTACTACACATTACCCTTACAATCGTGACATTCGGTGGATAATGAACGCGGCTTGTTCCAGCTAAATCGGCAGCGGCGTAAGTGCACCAATTGCAGCAAAAAGCAACGATCTGAGGTTCGAATTCAGCCATCAGGACACCTCCGTCAAGGCAGCAACTTCAGCCAATATCTCATCTTGGGTGAAGTGTTTTATTGATATTGCACCTGTCGGGCAGACGACAGCGCAGGCTCCACAACCTTTGCAGAGAGTTTCATTTATAGTGGAGACCAAAGTCCCGTTCTTGCTAGCAACCTTAGGAGCATGAAAAGCGCAGATTTCTTCACAGCGTCCGCACCCATGGCAAATGCTTTCATCTACGGTTGATACGGCAGCTTCAGTTGTGATTGTGCCCTTACTTATCAATGACAAGGCTTTGGCTGCTGTTGCTTCAGCTTGCGCTACAGTATCAGGAATATCTCTCGGGCCCTCACAGCAACCAGCGATGAATACGCCATCTGTCGGAGTAGCCACAGGGTCAAGCTTGACATGCCTCTCCAAGAAGAAGCCATCTGCCCTACGATTAAGATTAAAAATCCTGGCGACATTCTCTGCGTCGGAGCGCGCTTCCAGAGCAGAACACAGTATAACCATGTCCACGGGAACCCGAACTAGCTTACCTAAGAGTGTATCTTCACTGACTACAACTAACTTGCCTTTCTCTTCATCGGTCAAGGCTTCATCTGTGATCTTGGCCACCTTCCCCCGTATGAAATTCACCCCCTCTTCGGAACAGCGTTTATAGAATTCCTCGTAGCCTTCACCGAAACAGCGCATATCAATGTAGAATTGATACACATCGGCTTTGCTGAGCTCTTTTGCCAGGTGAGCATATTTGAGCGCATACATGCAGCAAACTCGGGAGCAATATTCATGATAATTTTGGTCGCGACTGCCAACGCAGTGTACAAGGGCTATCCTTTCCGGCTCCCGACCGTCCTTCAATAGAATCTTACCCCCAGTTGGCCCCGCGGCGCAGGTCATCCTTTCAAAGTGGAGCCCGGTTAGTACATTATCGTATTTTCCATATCCGTATTGAGGTATTACAGAGGGGTCAAACTGGTCGTACCCGGTAGCCACGATTATCGTGCCCACATCAAATTCAACAATCTGATCAGTTTGCTTGAGAAGAGTCTCCGGGGTTATAGCCTGAGCTTCACAGACTTTTATACAGGCTCCGCATTTCTTTCCATCTGATTTGATGTAAGCACAAAGGTTAGGATCTACTACTGCAAGATGGGGAATAGCTTGAGCGAAAGGAATATAAACTGCCTTTCTCTTGGCTAAGCCCATCTCAAATTCGCTATCGGTCTTCCAGGGGCATTTCTCTTCACACACGTTGCAGCCAATACATTTGCTTTCATCTATGTGTCTAGCCTTTTTTCTCACCTTAATCTTGAAATTGCCTATAGAGCCCGAAACCTCCTCTACCTCGCTATAGGTGAAAAGTTCGATAAAAGGATGATGCCCGACATCAGACATTTTGGGAGTAAGAATACATTCAGAGCAATCTAAGGTAGGGAAGGTCCTATCAAGCTGTATCATATGGCCACCAATACTGGGGTCCCTTTCTACCAGATACACCTTATTCTGCCCGTTGGCGATATCCAACGCTGCCTGCATCCCCGCGATGCCACCGCCAACAACTAACACGTTGGGATTAAGTGGTGCTTCCTTAACAACAAGAGGTTCATGACGGTAAACCCGCTTCACTGCTGCCCTCACTAAATCCTTCGCCTTCTTCGTAGCCAATTCCTTGTCGTCATGAACCCAAGAGCAATGTTCCCTGATGTTGGCATGTTCATATAGGTAAGGATTTAGTCCACCGTCCGCAACAGCCTTGCGGAACGTAGGCTCGTGCATCCTCGGTGAACAGGAAGCTACAACAACCCGATTGAGCCCCAGTTTTTTAATATCATTCTTGATGAGGTCCTGTCCCGGGTCAGAACACATATACCTGTACTCGCGGGAAATCACCACAGAGGGCAAGGTTGCTGCATATTTGGCTACCTCTTCTACATTTACTACGCCAGCGATGTTAAACCCGCAGTGGCAGATGTAAACACCGATCTTTATTTCTTCCATTTCATCACTCCATTTATATTACATTGCTTCAGCAACGAGCCCACTGATATCTTTAACCTGCATAGTCTCTGCCTTGCCCATGGAGAGTACACTATCTCGGTAGTTGAGACCGCAGTAAGGGCAAGCTACAGCTATTATATCAGCTCCTTTCTCCACAGCTTGTCCCACCCTTATGTCAGAGAACCTTTCCTCTTTCGGGGTATCCATCCAGATCCTACCACCACCGCCGCCACAACAAAGACCATTCTCACGAGCATCAGGGAATTCTATTAATTCCAGGCCGGGAATACTTTGCAGAATCTTCCTTGGCTCATCATAGACTTCATTGTGTCTCCCCAAATAGCAGGGGTCGGAATAAATTACCTTTTTGTTTATCTCTTTAGAGAGCTTCAATTTCCCTTTCTCGATAAGTGAAGCCAGGTATTGGGTGATATGAACCACTTCAAATTTGCCTCCAAGCTCAGGATACTCATTCTTGAAAGTGTGATAGCAGTGTGGCGAGGAAACTACCACGGTTTTGACACCATTACTGGTAAAGAGCTTAATGTTGTTTTGGGCCAGACTTTGAAACGTATCTTCATACCCGGCTTTTCTAATTGCCTCACCACAGCATTTTGCTTCAGTGCCTATAAGGCCATAATCAATCCCAAGCTTATTGAAGATTGTGGTCGTAGAGCGAGCCGCTATTTTGAAATCAGGGTCATAAGACGGAACACAGCAAGGGAAATAAAGTATTTCGGTACCCGTAGCAAAATTCTTTACCCCTAGGTCCTTAGCCCAGTCATTTCGCTTTTCCGGTGCTTCACCAAGTGGATTACCTACGCCAGCGATGTTCTTAGCCGAAATTCTCAGGGCATCAGGGACAACGCCGATACCCAAGCCAGCTACGGCTCGGCGTATAGCCCTCATAACATCTATTATCTCGACGCCCCGGGGGCAGCGTTGAACACAAGCTCGACAAGTGACACAAGTCCAGACATCCTCACTACCAAAATCGATTGCCCCAAGCTGAGCTTCATGCATGATGCGGCGAACGAGAAAACTTCGGACCAAGTTCCAGGGACAAATACCGGTGCAAAGACCACACTGGTAACACAATTTGAGTGGTTCACCACCAGCCTCGAGTATCACGTCTATAGCTTCTTTGTAAGGACTTAGTACTTCCATTTTTATATTTACCTCGACTCTTCAGAATTGGCCATAAAAAAAGGTGGCCTCACAAAAGCATTGTAACCACCCTTTTCTTCCATAATGTAGATTTAAACACGGGTGGGAAGTATAACAAACCCCGCCAAAAAAAGCAAGATTTTGGCGGAAAATTTTTCCGAGATTTGCTCCGAGGAATATCTATCATCAGGGCCAGCAGTGCAAACTACAAAAGGACAAGGAAGATAACAAACCCCGGCAAGGAAGGCAAGCTCCTCTGAGACATCACCATAGTTAAGAGGTTACCCGGAGAGCAGACAAGGCCTCACGTCCCTTAAGGGGGCTTTATTATTTTACACCACGTTCAGTTGTTATTGAGCCCAATACTCCGTTGATTAATCGGGGGGAGGCATCGCTTCCGAATTCCTTGGCTAACTCTATAGCCTCATTTATAGCTACCTTGAATGGAGTTTTATCATTAAATAAAATTTCGAAAATAGCCAGGCGCAAAATATTTCTATCAACAATAGACATCTGTTCTGGGGGAAAGGCTGGGGCAAATTTTCTAATAAGAGCATCAAGCTCAGATTTGTGCTGTAGCACCCCCCTCACAAGCTCCTCACTGAAGCTAAGTGTTTCTTGAGCCAATGTTTCCCTTGCTCTTAAGCGAGCTGAAGTTTCCTCTACCTTATGCTTCGTGCAATCAAGCTCGTAAAGCGCTTGAAGAGCAGCGATTCTTGCCTGTCGTCTGATGCCAGCCATTAGTTAGTTGGACCCTATTTGCGTGCTAGTTGTGCTATATCCTCAGTTCCTGATATATTGAAAATTTGGAGTTCCGAATTGATTCGCCTGATTAAACCGCTAAGCACTCTCCCGGGACCTACCTCATAAAAGGCGGTGACCCCACTGTGCATCATATATTCCACCGATCCCTGCCATTGGATACAATTGCGAAGTTGTTTCACTAATTCTTTTTTTATCGAATCAACATCTGGTAACGGCCGAGCGGTCACATTAGATATTACAGGAATGACTGGTGGTCGAAACCTAACATTCGAGACGATTTTGCTGAATTCAGCTATGACGGGCTCCATTAAGGCGGAATGAAAAGCCCCGCTAACCCTTAAGGGAAGAAGGGCACGAGCACCTCTTGTCTTGGCTAATTTATTAGCTTCAGCCAGAGCTTGAGCGGCACCACTAATCACAATCTGCCCAGGACAGTTTATATTGGAGATTTCAGTTCCACTTTGAAGGCATACATCTTTAACTGCTTCTTCATCAAGTCCTATTACAGCCAGCATGCTTCCGGGATTTTTTAGCCCAGCCTCATACATTAATCTCCCCCTTTCCCTGACAAGCAAGACAGCATCAGCCAAGCCCAGCACACCAGCAGCCACCAGAGCAGTATATTCACCCAAACTATGTCCAGCAACAAAAGTGGGAGAGGGAAAGTTAGCTATGGCTGCCTCTTCAAGTGCTTTAAGGCAGGCAATGCTGACAACTAGTATCGCTGGCTGGACGTTATGCGTTTTTGTCAATTCCTCCTCAGGACCTTCAAAGCATAAATGGGAGAGGGAAAAGCCTAAGGAAGCATCAGCTTCATCAAAGACTCCCTTGGCTACAGGATATTTGTTATACAGGTCCAACCCCATACCAGTGCTTTGGGAGCCCTGTCCTGGGAAAACATAAGCTACCTTGGATAACTCAGCCATACGAACTATTTCTTGGCGGGCTTGACTTCGATTACTTCTCTATCATTGTACCAGCCACAGGTAGGGCAAACATGGTGAGCTAACTTAGGACTGTGGCAATGTGGGCACACATCCAGGGCCGGCGGAGTTAATTTAAGATGGCTGCGCCTTTTCCCCTGGCGTGCTTTAGCAGTTTTTTTCTTAGGTAGTGGTGCCATGTGAATTCGCCTCCTTCATTCCTGGGCAGTCCGGTCGACATAGGGGTTTCATGGGCAAATTTAACAATACATATTGCCGTATTAACTCGCCCAGGTCAAGTATATTTTTATCATCAATAGTAAACTCTTCCGATTGTTCCAACGAAGAGGGTGCTAAATCACCAGACACATCAGATATCGGAAGAAATTCTTCCTCCGCAGTGAAACTTATAGGGCATAAGAATGCATCAAGGCAGCGACTACATATGAGTTTTACCTCAGCATTTAATTTGCACTGGACAAAGACTCCCTTACTGATACGAATCACCTTTACCTTTCCTTCAACAAAACCTTCAACTTCCTCACCAATTATCCCACTTATATCATGGCTTTGGCTAGAGCCAACGGGCTCTTTCAGCAGATGAGTTACGTTTATCAAAGCTTTCAGAGGTTCTCTTTTCATCTGCCATAACCTAGAAATTTAGACCAAGCACAAAGTATAATAACTATTCATAAGAGGTTCAAGTATTGGAAATAGAAAACGATTATTTTATCACGTTGAGCTGAAGGCTCAAATTGACAGAAGGGGGTGCTAAACAACCTTGGAGATAGAAAAACTAAAGCTAAAGATGAAAGCTAGCGTCGAATCACAAAGACAGCAGCTTATCCAGTTGAGCCTGAATATTCATGATAACCCGGAGTTGGGCTTCGAGGAGAAGAAGGCGTCGACCTGGCTTGCTAGCTACCTTGAAAACAGTGGATTTCATGTAGAACGAGGCATTGCTGGCCTGGCTACAGCCTTTCGAGCGACATATGGCCATGGGAGCTCAAGAATTGCCTTGCTTGCCGAATATGATGCTTTACCCAAAATAGGACATGGCTGTGGGCATAATATCATAGGTGTTTCAGCAGTTGGGGCTGCTGTGGCTAGTAAGTCTATCATTGACCAATTAGGAGGCAGTATTGTAGTTATGGGCACTCCTGGAGAGGAAGGCCTGGGTGGCAAGATAGACATGGTGAAAGCAGAAGCTTTTAAGGAAATAGATGTGGCCATGATAGTACATCCCAATACAAGGAACATGCCCACCGAAGAGGCACTTGCCTGCAGCACCTTGGAAGTGGAGTTTTTTGGCCGACCAGCTCACGCTGCTGGTCAACCTCACAGGGGTATAAACGCTCTTGACGCAATGATTTTGGCTTTCACCTCGATAAATTCACTGCGCCAGCACATAAGGGGAGATGCACGCATCCATGGCATAATCACTGACGGAGGTGAAGCGCCCAACATAGTGCCTGCTCACAGCGCTGCTGTGTTTTTGGTACGTGCTCTAGATTACGATTATCTTGCTGAGTTGAAGGATAAGGTTTTGAACTGTTTTACAGGAGCATCTATAGCTAGTGGAGCAAGATTAGAATATAGGTGGAGAGATAGGACTTATGCTCCGATGAAAAACAATATGACTTTAGCCGGGCTATTTAGACAAAATCTAGAATCGCTGGGACGCCAAGTAGAAGCCTTCGACCCTCATTTTGGCCTGGGCAGCACCGATATGGGAAACGTCAGCCAAGTGGTGCCAAGTATACATGCCACGATCGCTATTGCTCCCCCTGAGGTATTGATACATACACCGGAGTTTGCTGCCGCAGCCGCCTCGCAAGCAGGACACAAAGGCTTACTGGATGCAGCCAGGGCAATGGCAATGACTGTGGCTGATATCTTCCAGTCAGGAACGATTGATAAGATTAGGCAAGAGTTCCACCGTGGTTAGGGTAGGCATTTCCAATCCAAAGACAAAAGTCGATGGTATAATTAAGGTAGGGGGACGCGGTGATTTGTGGGAGGGAGCAGCTATAGGTTAAAGTAATGTCATTGCGAGCGAAACGAAGCAATCCCAACAGGAGTTACCAAGTAGCCATCATTGGTGGTGGACCGGCGGGGCTCACCGCCGGGCTATATTGCGCCCGCTCGAGGTTTAATACCTTGCTTATCGAAAAGGGAGTAATTGGCGGGCAAATAACCAACGCTGAGCGAGTGGAGAATTACCCCGGCTTTCCCAAAGGTATCTCAGGTATTG